>JBCCFA010000408.1:0-4210 GCA_039029975.1 Pseudomonadota bacterium | reverse complement strand
CTCGCCTTAGGGGTCGGCTTACCCTGCTCAGATTAGCTTTAAGCAGGAACCCTTGGATTTTCGGCGAAGGGGTCTCTCACCCCTTTTGTCGCTACTCATGTCATCATTCTCACTAGTGATCTCTCCACCGGATGGCTCACGCCCCGGCTTCATCGAAAACACCTTTGCCTCCTAAACACCGCGAGCGGTGCTAAAGAGGCATGGTGTTATATCACACTACGCTCTGCTACCATTGCTTACGCAATCCGGAGCTTCGGCGAACGGCTTTAGTCCCGTTACATCTTCGCCGGAAGTCCGCTTGATTGCGGCTGACGGCACTAACGTTGGGGTTGTGCCCATTGAGCAAGCACGACGCGACGCAGAAGAGAGTCGACTCGACCTAGTAGAGATTGTTCCAACCGCAGAACCCCCAGTTTGCCGAGTAATGGATTTTGGCAAATTCTTGTTCGACAAAAACAAGAAGAAGCAAGCGGCGAAGAAAAAGCAGAAACAGATTCAAGTTAAAGAAATCAAGTTTCGCCCCGGCACCGATGATGGGGACTACGAGATTAAACTTCGAAACTTGAGACGGTTCTTAGAGCACGGAGACAAAGTCAAAGTCACCCTGCGTTTTCGCGGCCGGGAGATGGCCCACCAAGAGTTAGGCGCGCAAATGCTCGAGCGAGTTGAAGCGGACCTAGCTGAACTTGGTAGCGTAGAGCAATTTCCGAAAATGGAAGGGCGCCAAATGGTAATGGTCATCGCGCCCAAAAAGACGTAATTCAGATTAAAGATTTTTAGGTGCGTGGATGAAGCGCATCCACGTTGGAGAGACTCATGCCAAAAATTAGGACAAATCGAGGCGCAGCGAAGCGCTTTGCAAAGACTGGAAGTGGACGCATTAAGCGACGCAGCTCGCATAAACGCCATATCCTGACCAAGAAGAGCCCAAAGCGAAAGCGTAATTTGCGTGGGAACTCCTTAATCGCAGCTGCCGACGAAGCAGCAATTCATAAAATGATCCCGACCCTGTAGCGGCGATACAGAGAATTTATTCGGCGGTGCACACGTGCGCCGCATCTGAGGAACACAGTTATGGCAAGAGTTAAACGCGGCGTCCAAGCGCACGCTAGACACAAGAAAGTTATTGAACAAGCGAAAGGTTATCGCGGACGGCGCAAGAATGTTTATCGAGTAGCGACCCAAGCGGTGACAAAAGCGGGGCAGTACGCTTACCGCGATCGTCGTCAGCGCAAACGACAAATGCGTGCTTTGTGGATCATCCGCATCAATGCGGCAGCCAGACAATGTGGTTTGAGCTATTCGCGTTTGATTAACGGCTTGAGTAAAGCGGCAGTAGAAATTGACCGCAAAATCTTGGCGGATTTAGCGGTGCATGACAAACCTGCGTTTGAGGCAATCGCCGAACAAGCCAAGGCTGCTTTAGCGAATTAACCTCCGGACTGAATTAACCGGTGAAAAGGGCGGCGTTAATGCAGCCCTTTTTTATTTAACTAAGATGTTGTCCCGCACAACCAAGGAAAGCCAATCGGCTTGCTAACTTACGATAAAGAAGTGCTAGCAAATGTCTGATCTTGATCAACTTATCGCTACGGCCAAAGAGCAGCTCGCCAATTGCGCTAGCTTGCAGGCGCTCGATGAAATTAAGACCGAATACCTGGGCAAAAAAGGCGCCTTAACCGCTGAGCTAAAAAATCTAGGTAAGCTTTCTGCGGAAGAGCGGCCAGAGCGGGGCAAGCTTATCAATATCGCTAAACAACAGCTTACGGACGCCTTGGAGGCTCGTAAGACCGAGCTCAACGAATTGGCGCTGGCGGCAACGTTAGCTGCCGATAGTATCGATGTCACGCTACCGTCGCGTAGCACCCACCGGGGCGGTGCCCACCCGGTGAGTTTGGTGATGGCGAAAATCGAAGACATCTTTGAACGCGCGGGTTTTACCGTTGCGGAAGGTCCGGAAGTCGAAGACGATTATCACAATTTTGAAGCCTTAAATATCCCCGCCCACCACCCGGCGCGAGCGATGCACGACACGTTTTATTTTGGTGACGGATCGTTGTTGCGCACGCATACCTCGCCAGTCCAAGTGCGGGTCATGGAAGCGGCGCCGCCGCCGTATCGAATCATTGCCCCTGGGCGAGTTTATCGTTGCGATTACGATCAAACGCACACGCCAATGTTCCATCAAGTAGAGGGTCTGCTGATTGATCGACACGTCACCATGAGCGATCTGCGCGGCGTGCTGTTGGCATTTTTTCAAACATTCTTTGAGCAAGATGATTTGGAAATGCGCTTTCGTCCGTCCTATTTCCCGTTTACCGAGCCATCGGCTGAAGTCGACATCAAGCTTGCGTCCGAGCACGGATTTAGCGATTGGCTGGAAGTTGCAGGTTGCGGCATGGTGCACCCCAACGTACTGCAAGCAGTGAACGTTGACACATCTCAGTACCGGGGCTTTGCCTTCGGGATGGGCGTTGAACGAATGGCAATGCTGCTTTACGGCGTCAATGATTTAAGGGCATTTTTCGAAAATGATTTGCAGTTCTTGCGGCAATTTGCTCGCACCTAGCATTGATAGCGCACCTGGCGAAAGAACATGAAACTCAGCGTTAATTGGTTATCGAAGTGGACAACAATCGACCGCGAGATCCCGGCCTTATGTGATTTACTCACCATGGCGGGGCTCGAGGTGGATGGTGTGGAATCCGTTGCCGAAGGACTAAGTAACGTCGTCGTTGGGCATGTTGATTCGCGGGAACAACATCCGAATGCGGATAAGTTATCAGTGTGTCAGGTCTCCGATGGCGAAAACCTGAGCACCGTGGTCTGCGGCGCACCGAATGTCGCGGCTGGACAGCAAGTTGCCTACGCGCGCCCGGGTGCGGTATTGCCGAATGGGATGAAGCTCAAGGTTGCCAAACTGCGTGGGGTTGAATCGCATGGCATGCTTTGTTCGGCGGCCGAGCTTGGTTTAGGCGAGGGCGCTGACGGCATTATCGAATTGCCTGCCGATGCGCCCACAGGCACAACGCTTATCGATTATCTAGCGTTGGATGATCATGTGATCGATGTGGATTTAACGCCCAATCGAGGCGATTGTTTGTCCATCTTGGGCGTTGCTCGTGAGCTGGCTGCGCTAACAGGACACGCAACACCCGAGGTCGCTGTAGAGAAAATTTCCCCAGCGCTCGACGACATTTTTCCCGTAAGGCTTGATGCACCGGCGGCGTGCGCAAAATATGCGGGGCGCATTATCAAAGGGGTGAACGCCGCAGCCGCAACACCGATATGGCTATCCGAAGCCCTGCGGCGAGCCGGCGTTCGAAGTATAAGCCCGGTGGTCGACATCACCAACTATGTGATGTTGGAACTCGGCCAACCAATGCATGCCTTTGATCTAGCGACGCTGGCCGGCGGCATTAACGTGCGCTATGCCGAAAATGGTGAAACCCTCACGCTGTTGGACGGGCAAGACCTCGAACTCAGCGACGACACCTTGGTGATTGCAGATCACGATAAACCTATCGCACTCGCGGGCATTATGGGTGGCCTCAACACGGGCGTGCAGTCGCACACTAGGGATGTGCTGCTTGAAAGCGCCTATTTTGACCCTATTCGTCTGGCAGGGGTTGCCCGGCAATTTCGATTACACACCGACGCCTCGCATCGTTTTGAACGGGGGGTCGATTTCTCCGGCCAGGAACGTGCCATTGAGCGAGCAACGGCTTTGATCGTGGAGATTTGTGGCGGGCTGGCGGGCCCCATTGAAACCGCAGAAAACGCGCCGGCGCTGCCGACTCGAGACCCCATCGATTTCCGCCCCGAAGCTGTTGCCGAAATTCTCGGCGTTGAAGTGCCTAACGAGGCCATCAAGCAGATGTTTGTTGCGCTTGGATGCCATGTGGAGCAAGGAGCGGCTAGCTGGTCAGTGACGCCGCCAAACTATCGCTTTGATCTGGCCATTGAGGTTGATTTGGTGGAGGAAGTCGCGCGACTGCATGGTTATGACAAGCTCGGCGCGACCATGCCGCCAATGAGCATGTCGATTGCGCCGGGGAATCGCTGGCAAACCGGCATTAATGGGATAAGAGAACAACTGGTTAGCCAGGGGTTTTTCGAGGCCATCACCTACAGTTTCATCGACGAAAAATTATTTGGTTTGTTCAACGGCGAACAAGACCCTTATGCGCTCGAGAATCCCATTTCGAGT
>JBCCFA010000407.1:0-4228 GCA_039029975.1 Pseudomonadota bacterium | reverse complement strand
TACGAAACTCGAGACAATTTTACCGAAGCGGTTTTTTTCGCCAGTCTGGCCGATCCGAATGGGGTGTTCGCCTGGAATATCAGCGATAGTTTAGGCGAGATTATCAATCCTACATTGGTTATTGCAGGGCGCCAGGACGAAGTCACCACGGTCGCGCACAATCAGCAGTTGGCTGAAAACATCCCCAACGCAGAAATTAAAATTTTCGATCACGTCGCACACTTTTGTCAGCTCGAAGATCCAGCTTTATTTAATGCCCAACTTGGGGAATTTATTCAGCGCGTGGCTTAACTGCAGATAAAGACGTTCTATTAGCTAAACGGTTTTGAGAATGAAACGCATGTTAGTGGTGGTCCTAAGTTTGGTGCTGATTGGTCCAATGTTAGTACTCGCTACGGGTCAGGCTAACCTTAGTAGTGACTGGCGCACCGCCGATCGGAGCTCGCAAGGCATTGCGCCGCTGCCTAGCGAAGAAGCCCGTGCGGTCATCCAAGTCTACGCAGCGAGAGCCTATCATTGGCGAGGAATTTTTGCGGTTCATCCGTGGATTGCGGTGAAACCCGCTGGGGCGAGCGAATACGTTGTTTATCAGGTATTGGGCTGGCAAAAGCGTCGTGGTCTTCCGGTGGTTGTTGGTCGCACGGACTTACCCGATCGCGCTTGGTATGACAACGCGCCGGATCTGTTGTTGGACATACGTGGCGCGGAAGCGGCTCGTTTAATACCAAAAGTCTCGGCTGCGATTGCCTCCTACCCGTATGAAAATGATTACACCCTGTGGCCGGGGCCAAATAGCAATAGCTTCGTCGCTCACGTCGCGAGGGAAGTGCCAGATCTCCGTTTAGAATTACCGACTACTGCAATTGGGAAGGATTACCTCGGCAAAGGAAAGTTTTTCGCCCGCGCCCCGAGCGGCACTGGCTGGCAAATGTCACTTTATGGTTTGTTCGGTTTGACGCTGGCACGGGAAGAAGGCGTTGAATTCAACTTGTTAACTGCAAATTTCGGTATCGACGTTTTACCGTTAGCAATCAAGTTGCCGGGAATTGGTCGGATCGGATTCCCGCAAGCGCTTGATGTTTCTTCGAGTAATACCGGAGGACATTGAACAAAAATCCAACGCAGGAGTCAGAGCGAACAGATTAGAAATCAAGCGGAAACTGGGGGAGGGTGAATGAAAGCATCAGACTTATTCGTGCGTTGTTTGGAAAGCGAAGGTATTGAATATATTTTCGGTGTACCTGGCGAAGAAAACGCCGATTTCATGATGTCGTTAGAAAGTTCTGAGAAAATAAAGTTTATCCTCACCCGCCATGAGCAGGGCGCATCATTCATGGCGGAGATATACGGCCGACTAACCGGAAATCCAGCCGGTTGTTTGGGTACCTTGGGCCCAGGTGCGACCAATCTGATCACGGGCGTTGCCGACGCGAACATGGACAGAGCGCCCATGCTTGTCCTCACAGGACAAGGGGCGACCAGTCGTTTACATAAAGAATCTCATCAAGTGATGGATGTGGTTGGCATGTTTGCGCCGGTCACAAAATGGGCTGAATCGGTGCGGCATCCAGATACCATCCCCGAAGTGATTCGCAAAGCAGTTCGCGTGGCGCGCAGCGAGAAACCTGGTGCTGTGCACATTGAGCTAGCTGAAGATCTCGCCAAAGTTGATACTACCGCCACACCTATCGAACCCTTTCGATTCCGACGTCCGGTGCCGGACGACAAAATTGTCGACGCCGCGTTTCAATTAATCAGCGAGGCAGATAATCCCGTGATTTTGGCGGGCAATGGTTGCATTAGACGTCGCGCGTCAACGCAGTTGCGCGCGTTGTGCGATCAAACAGGCATTGGTGTGATCTCGACCTTCATGGCAAAAGGCGCGGTCGATGTCGACAGTGATTATTGTTTATACACCGTCGGGTTGGGCAATAAAGATCGCATGAACTTAGTGATCGACGAAGCAGATCTGGTTATCACCTTGGGTTTTGATATGGTCGAATATCATCCGCGCTTATGGAACCCGAACCGCGATAAAAAGATTATTCATGCGGATTTCCTGCCCGCCGAAGTCGATGAGAATTATTTGCCCGAAGTTGAGGTGGTGGGCGATCTTGCGCACTTCCTGTGGATGTTAAACGAGCGGGTAAATGACTCGCCAGATCTATCGTTTAATTTGAGCCATCAGAAAAGTGCTCGTGATGAGATGACGGCCGATTTGGAAGAATATAAAGACGACGAGACAGTTGGTTCGATTCGGCCGCAAAAAGCACTCTATGATGCACGCCAAGTATTGGGAGCTGAAGACATATTGCTGAGTGATGTTGGCGCCCACAAGATGTGGATTGCGCGACACTATCACTGCCACGAGCCCAATACGTGTTTAATACCTAATGGATTTTGTTCGATGGGATTTGCGTTACCTGGCGCAATAGCGGCGGCTCTGGTGCATCCCAATAAACGGATTTTGGGTATTTCTGGTGATGCAGGATTCTTGATGAACGTGCAAGAGATGGAAACGGCGAAACGCTTACGCACGAATCTGGTGATGATGGTTTGGGAAGACAACGAGTATGGCTTAATCGCATGGAAGCAAGAAAACGAATTTGGTCGACACACGGATCTTAGTTTTGGCAATCCGGAATGGATGGGCCTAGCAAGATCATTTGGTTGGGGCGCGTACCAATGCGAGCGCAGCGCCGATTTAGTACAAACTTTGGAGGCAGCGTTTAATGAATCGGGACCTAGCTTAGTGGTAATTCCTATAGACTACCGTGAGAATCCTTTGCTCACGAAAAAACTCGGCGAGATTACTGCAACAATTTAGGTTTCTACCGCGACACGCAGCAAACGTTGAGCCCTGTTTCCCTATGCGGCGATAACATTTTTCAAGGCGTTTTCAAAAGAGCCAACGCTGCGATCCACGTTTTGCAATTTATCTAAGCCGAACAAGCCTATTCGGAAACTTTGAAAATCATCGCCTTCGTCGCACTGTAGCGGGACACCCGCTGCAATTTGCAAGCCGTGTGCCGCAAATTTTTTCCCAGTCTTGAGATCCGGATCGTCGGTGTAGCAAACCACCACTCCCGGCGCTTCGAAGCCCGGTGCCGCCACGCTATCGAAATTATTTTCGGCGAGCAATGCACGAACTCTTTGGCCTAGTTCGACTTGCGCATTTTTTACGTTTGCAAACCCAGCTTGTTTTGTTTCAAGCATAACGTCCCGAAACTGTGTTAGTCCGTCGGTCGGCATCGTCGCATGATAGGCATGCGCGCCACCCACGTAGGCGTGCATGATGTCGTGCCATTTTTTTAAGTCTACCGCAAAGCTCGAGCTGTTTGAATTTTGCAATGCCTCGCCTGCGCGTTCGCTTAGCATTACCAAACCTGCGCAAGGAGAACCACTCCATCCTTTTTGCGGCGCGCTGATCAAAACATCGACGCCAGTTTCCTGCATGTCAACCCAGATTGCGCCCGAGGCAATGCAATCTAAAACGAACATGCCACCGTTTGCGTGCGTGGCGTCGCATACCGCTTTGATGTAATCGTCCGGCAGAATCATGCCAGCGGAGGTTTCAACGTGGGGCGCAAAAACCAGATCAGGTTTTTCGTTGTTGATTGCGGTAACCACTTCCTCAAGCGCGGCTGGCGCAAATGGATCATGTTTCCCTGGTCCGGTTTTACTTGCTTTCAGCACCATAGACGATGACGGGATATCGCCCATTTCAAAAATCTGTGTCCAGCGAAAGCTGAACCAGCCGTTACGCAAGACAAGCGTTTTCTTATTGGTGGCAAATTGTCGGGCGACGGCCTCCATGCCAAAGGTACCACTGCCTGGGATCACCACCGCGTCGGCCGCGCCGTACACTTCTTTCAGCGTCGCGTGAATGTCGCACATTGTGTGCTGAAATTTTGCCGACATATGGTTGACGGCGCGGTCGGTGTAAACCACCGAATACTCAAGAAGGCCGTCAGGATCGACGTCCGCTAGCAAGCCTGGCATAAATTCTTCCTCTCAATTCGAAGATTCTTACGCATTATGACGAATTCTAGATCGATTCTAAATAGAGGCCGGCGTAGCAAATGAGAATGAATTTTCGGATTGGCGGTCGGAGCGCATGGTCTTAGTCCGCAATTATCGGTAACTAATGCCTGGTTGGCTGGTTGACAGATTATTTGGTTGGTTTATTGACTGGCTTGCTGGCAGGCAGGGTAGCTTGCTGGCTGGC
>JBCCFA010000406.1:0-4237 GCA_039029975.1 Pseudomonadota bacterium | reverse complement strand
TAACGAAGAAGATTTTGTCCCAACGCTCGGCGCCTTAACTGGTGGCCAGGCGGTACAGCAGGTAAAAGCCGGGTTGCAGGCAATTTACCTCTCGGGTTGGCAGGTCGCTGCTGATGCGAATACCTCTGAAACCATGTACCCCGATCAGTCTTTATATGCCGTAGATTCTGTGCCGACAATCGTTAAGCGCATCAACAATGCTTTCCAGCGGGCTGATCAGATTCAATGGTCGAAAGGGAAAGACGACATCGATTACTTCGTGCCCATCATTGCCGACGCAGAAGCAGGCTTCGGCGGTGTATTGAACGCTTTCGAACTCATGAAGGGCATGATCGAGGCTGGCGCCGCAGGCGTTCACTTCGAAGACCAATTAGCGTCCGCTAAAAAATGCGGACACATGGGCGGTAAAGTGTTAGTGCCTACCCAAGACGCCGTACAAAAGTTAGTTGCCGCTCGCTTAGCCGCTGACTCTATGGACGTACCCACCATCGTGTTAGCCCGAACCGACGCCAACGCTGCTGCTCTCCTCACCTCAGATGTCGACGAGCGAGACCACAAATTCTTAACTGGTGAACGCACCTCGGAAGGTTTTTATCAAACTAAGGCTGGCTTAGATCAAGCGATTGATCGCGGTTTATCTTACGCGCCTTATGCGGATTTATTGTGGTGCGAAACAGCGGTACCAGATCTTGATGAAGCGAAGCGTTTTGCAGAAGCCATTAAGGGTCAGTACCCCGATCAATTATTGGCTTACAACTGCTCACCATCGTTCAACTGGAAGAAGAATCTGGACGATGCAACGATTGCAAAATTCCAACGCGAGCTAGGCGCCATGGGCTACAAGTACCAGTTCATCACCTTAGCCGGTATTCACTCTATGTGGTACAACATGTTTGACCTAGCAAATGAATATGCAAGCAAAGGCATGACGGCTTACGTTGAAATGGTGCAGGAGCCTGAATTCGCCGCTGCGCCGCGAGGCTACACATTCGCTAGTCACCAACAGGAAGTTGGCGCGGGCTACTTCGATGATGTTACCACCACCATTCAAGGCGGGGCATCCTCTGTGACCGCTCTGACGGGTTCCACCGAAGAAGAGCAGTTTGATACGCCGGCTGCTGCTGGATAGTCGGCCGCTATCGCTAAAAAAAACCGCGGCTAGCCCGCGGTTTTTTTTTCCGCATGCTTTTAGCTGGTTATCAAAACAACAAACGGCGCACGCTGTTCTCGTAGGCCAATGATAAGGCTTCGATGTCGTCCAATTTGATGCATTCGTTCACTTTGTGAATGGTTGCGTTAACCGGACCAAATTCCACAACCTCAGTACCGTATTGCGCAATAAACCGGCCATCTGAAGTACCGCCGCCGGTAGAAATCACTGGTTTTTGGTTTAAGGTCTCGCTAATTGCGCTAGTCACAGCGTCCAATAAAGGGCCGTGGCTCGTTAGAAAAGGCAGGCCGGAAAGACGCCAGTCGAGTTCGAAATCAATGGCATGAGATTTTAGAATTTCCAACACGCGCGCCTGTAATGATTCAACCGTGCTTTCGGTACAGAAACGAAAATTAAACGCCAACTCAAGCGTACCGGGAATCACGTTTTCCGCGCCTGTCCCGGCGTTGATATTCGAAATTTGAAATGAGGTGGGCGGATAAAATTCGTTGCCTTCGTCCCATTTCTCGGCGCACAAAGCCTGCATCGCCGGGGCAAAACTATGAATGGGGTTTTTCGCATCCATTGGGTAGGCTACATGGCCCTGGATACCGTGAATTTTTAGCACACCGTTGAGCGAACCGCGACGACCGTTGCGGATTTGATCGCCGAGGGTGTCTTTGCTGCTTGGTTCGCCAACCAAACACCAGTCAATTTTCACCGCGCGTTCGGCCAGTGTTTCCAACACCATCTTTGTGCCATGCGTAGCAACGCCTTCCTCATCGGAGGTCAGTAACAGCGCGATCGTGCCGTGGTGAGACGAGCCCGTGGTAAGTAATCTTTCGAGCGCTGTGACCATTGCGGCCAGGCTAGACTTCATATCGGCCGCTCCGCGACCGAATAGAAAATCATCTGCCTCGGTTGATTCAAACGGCTGGCTTCGCCATTCGTCTAGCGGGCCGGGCGGCACAACGTCAGTGTGTCCTGCGAAGGCAAATGTGGGTCCGACCTCGCCGCGTGTCGCCCAAAGATTTGTCACGTCCTCGAACTGCATAATTTCGATATTAAAGCCAATGGCCTCAAGCCTTTGCCCGATCAACTTAAGGCAACCGGCGTCCTCTGGTGTTACAGAAGGTTTGTCTATTAATGCTTTTGTTAATTCAACGGTCGTCGTCATTTTGCCCGCACTTCGAGTTCTTTATGAGCGGCGCTGAGTCGTTTCGCCGCGAGCCGCGCATACTTCAGTTTTATTTCGCATCCTTTAAATATGCGGCCAGTATTGATTGCCGCTACGCCAGTACTGCCGGACCCAGAGAAGGGATCAACGACGAGATCACCCGGCTCGGTACTCGCCAGTAAACAGCGCTCAATTAATTCAAGCGGTTTCTGGGTTGGGTGTTTGCCTAGCGATTTCTCGTGCTTTGGCGGCGCCTTAAAACGCCATACGTTTTTCATTTGCTTGCCGTCGTTGGCAGCTTTCATATCGTCATAGTTAAACGTGTAGCGTGCCTTCGCACCTTTCGGAGATTTCGCGGCCCACAGTAGCATTTCGGTGGAATGGGTAAAGCATCGGCAGCCGAGATTGGGCGGCGGATTCGGCTTTTCCCAGACAATGTCATTCAACAGTCTGAATCCCAATTGCATCATTGCCATGCCAACAGATAAATAGACGTGGTGGGTACCGCTTACCCAGATGGTGCCGCTTGGTTTCAATACCCGATAACACTCGCGAAGCCAGCTGAGATTGAATTCATGATCGGCTTCAACGCCGCTGCTCGTGTCCCACTCGCCTTTGTTGACGCTAGTTCGTTTGCCATTAACGCAGGTTGAGCCACCGTTTGAAAGGAAGTACGGTGGATCAGTCCACACGCAATCAACCGATTCGCCGGGCAAAGCGGCAAGGTATGCCGCTTGATCGCCGCGAGTTAGTTCGGAACCCGAGCTTGCGTCACACCAGTGCGTTGATAATTTGATCCGACGTGTTGCCATCAGTCCGTGTAACTAGCTGGGCGCTTCGTCCGGTGTATAAGCATTGATGGATAATGCGTGAATATCCGTTTGCATTAAATCACCCAGTGCCGTGTAAATCGCTCGATGGCGTTGAATGAGGTTTTGATCGCGAAACTGCTCGCTCACAATCATTAAATCGAAATGACCTTTCCCCGAACGTGCGCCAGCATGGCCGGCGTGAAGATGGCTTTGATCCAGGAGTTCCATCTCAACTGGTGTAAATTGCGCTTCTAGTTTCGCACGCATTTGCACGATCCGCTGTGCGTTGATCGATTCGCCTGAACTTGTCTCTTGAGTCATGGGTCTTCGGTGGTCGGATTGGCTTGCGCTGGCATCCGTAGCTGTCTAAGGCACAACTTTTCTGAAAGGCCTAACATTTGCCTTTGTGAATACGCCCGCTTGGGCATATGGATCATTGTCTATCCACTCTTGCGCAGCCTGCTGTGATTCGAATTCGGCAATTATTAGGGAGCCGGTGTAACCCGCCGCCCCGGGATCTTCCGCATCAATTGCGGGAAATGGGCCACCCACCACGAGTCGACCTTGTTTTTTTAATTCTTCAACACGGGCCAAGTGCTCGGGTCGAACCGATTGACGAATCGGCAGACTGTCCTTAACGTCGTCCCAGATAATTAGATAAAGCATAATATAAAGAGTTAGAGTCGATGAATGCCAGGCGATCTATCCTACCTTATCCACGGGTTTGCCAAAACTTTTGTAGCTGTCGTTGTCGAGTTACTAACCAGTTCGCACCCTGATTTGACTGCCAGCGTAGGATCCGTGGCTCGAACGATTCAATTATCCACCTAGCTGACAATGCACTCATGGGACGACGAATTTCTATTCACGCGACGCACCCCCAGCCGCGCTTGATAACGCAGGCGGCGGAAGCGCTGCGCAACGGCAAGGCGATTTTGTATCCAACCGATTCTCTGTACGCATTCGCGTGTGCGATTGAAGCGACCGAAGCACAAGAGGCCATCAAAATTGTTCGTCAGGCGGGGAAAGAGCACTTTTTTACGCTGGTGTGCAGTGATTTGAGTGAGTTATCGCGTTATGCCAAAGTTGATAATCGGC
>JBCCFA010000405.1:0-4244 GCA_039029975.1 Pseudomonadota bacterium | reverse complement strand
CTTCTGTTTCGCCGAGCTGAACCCCAAAAAAATAGAGTTTTGTTCGGGCCTAAAATTTCCCAATTGGCGCGGAGTATAAGTGCCGGCGCACCAGCAGGAACACGGCAAACGCAACATTTTGTCACAGCCATGAACTAGCGTGTTTTATGTCTCAAAATTGACCCATAATGGGTCTGCCCAAGTGTTCTAGCGGAGCCATACCAAAACAAATTAGAGCTTAGCTGGCCTGACGGAAATTGCGATCAACTTCTTGTCATTAGGGCGTAAAACCGTCGGGAAGCCGGCAAGTGGTTAAGATAATCGATAATTCGCAGGTTGATGATAAAAATCTTGACACTTTTTTTACATATAAGCTTTTGTTTTTATTATCAAATATTACGGAATCGCTGATATCGGAAATCGACTAGTTCACAGTTACAGCGGATTTTGTCAATAAACTTTACAAATTTGGAAAAATCGCAGCACAAGCTTGACAATGACGTAGGTAAATCCTTGTATTTCAAAGGTTAAATTGATCACGGCACGAGTCTTGCTTTACTACCCCCAGCAGGCAATTTGAAACGAGAGTTATAAAAAATGAAACTAAAAACACTGATTAGCACGGTTGCGACCGGCGCTATCCTACTGAGCCCACTGAGCGCTTCGGCGTTTCAGGTGTTCATGCAAGACTTCGAAAACGGAATCAATGCTGGCAACGAGGTGATCGCGGATAGTTCAACTCGTACCGTCAACTGTGGCGGAAACTGCCCATTTTCGGTAACCGGTAAGAACTGGGATGTCCACCACGCCAGTACAAACCCCTGGGCAGGCGGCCAGAATGGTGGCAACACCAACCCGAATATCAGTGGCCAAGTGTTAGGTCACGTGTACAACCCGTATGACAAATGGGAAGACAATTACTACCAAGTCAACGACATCGACCTATCCTTAGATTGGACTGACATCGGCCTGATGTTTGATTTCGACTCCTGGATTTCGTCAGACGTTGACGGTTTTGCCGTATCTTACCGAACTAACGGCGGATGGAACCTGCTGAACCCAACCTCGGCGTCAGACATGACCTACCGCGACCTGGGCAGTAACGATGGGTCGCTCAACCAGCTCTCCGGGTTTAATGGCGGCAATTGTGATGGTACTAACATTGGAAGTAATGATGTCTGCGGATTCGACGGTCACGGCGCGGGTGCGCACATGGCTGGTGTCGCGATGTTCGATCTAACTGGTTTAGCCGGAAATACGATTGACTTGCGATTCTCGTTCGCTAGTGACAAGAGCACTGGGCCCAAAACTTGCTCTAACCTAAGCACCACCACGAGTTGCAAAACAGAAGAAGGTATCAACATTGATAACATCAAAATTACAGCAATTTGTGTGAATGGTGATCCAGACCCTAGTTGTAATGGCAACCCAGGAACTGGCGTTCCAGAACCCTCTTCGATCGCTTTGATGATGCTTGGCGCCACTGCTGTTTATCGTCGACGCAAGCACCTGCAAAGCAGCTAATAGCGTAACTCTCGACTAATTAGAGCCCCGCTTTGAGCGGGGCTTTTTTTATTTCGAACTAGATAATTTCAAAAGATCTGAGGTCAAATTTTT
The DNA here is from genome assembly GCA_039029975.1 of Pseudomonadota bacterium. GTDB lineage: Bacteria > Pseudomonadota > Gammaproteobacteria > JBCCFA01. Next base: position 2,648 of record JBCCFA010000405.1, on the reverse strand, counting down.
TTCCGGTCCACCATGTACCACACCCCACCAATTAGACCGGCTAGCAGATAGACCGCGAACGTGAGTAAGCCAATCGCCATGGCGTATTCTTCTGCTTGAGCGTAAACCCCCAAAAAATAGATTAAGCCTACCTCTCGCACACCGAGGCCACCGACGGATAGAGGTAGCGCGGTTAGCAGCCAGATAAGTGGAGCAATAAAGAACCATATTCCCCATGAGAGCGACAGGTTGACGCTCTCCGCTACGAATATCGTAGTGACTACCGTTATTGTTTGATACGCAATCGATAGACAAAATATCATCACCATCGTGCGCCCAGATAAATTCGCGGTAAGGGTCGACAATGATTCAATTAACTGTTGAATCAAAGGTAGCCGCCGTGACCCTAGCGCAATGAGCGTGACTCCCACCGAGATGCCGGTAAAAAGTGAAACTACTCCCCACATCAGGGTTCGGAGGCTGTCTTCGATTTCTGCGAAGAATGTGGAAAAAACCGCGATGACCAGCAATGTGACGACGCCTAAAGCTCGTTCCAACAATACGTAGATAGTTGCGCGATGAAGAGAGACCTGCGAGTCCCTTAACCAAAACACACGCATCGCATCGCCACCAATAGACGTTGGTAAGGCTGCATTAAAAAAACCAGCCCAAAAATAATATTTAGTGTGCGTAGAAATACTGACCCGACAGATCGGATCGAACAAAAGTTTAAAACGTAAGGCGCCAACGCAATGGCCGATCACAATCAGTAAGAGCGCGGAAAAAAGCCAAGCTGGCCGAGTCGTAATATTGGCAATAGACGCAAAATCTAACTGCTGCGAACAATAGACTAACAAGGTCAAACTAATCGTCAGCTTGACCAAGAAAGTGTGCTTTTTTAGTTGCTGGATCAAGGTAAATTTAGCACCCGGTTGTATACGAAAAGGGTTGGGGAATCTGACTGGAGAAAGTTCACAGGAAAGATCACCGTGAAATCGCATTATGCTATCAAAATGTGCGCAAATAGCCGGATGCCACCTATACTTCGGATTCGTCCTAAAAAAATATCACAATTTGGATAATTCCCACTACGTAGCGATAATTTTTGGCACTCGACCGGAAATTATCAAGCTTAGCCCAATCTATAACGCACTGGCAGATTGTTCGGCTGTCGACGTGCAGTGCATTTTTACCGGACAGCAAAAAGATCTAGCGCCGGAGTTTTTATCCGAATTCGCGATTCCAATTTCTCGTGAGCTAGCAGTGATGCGCGCAGGGCAGAGCCTCGGAAAATTAATGTCCAATTTGATTTCGGCCCTGGACGACGAGTTTTCGACTCGCAGGCCACGAAAAGTCATTGTGCAAGGTGACACTAACACTGCGCTCGCTGGGGCAATAGTTGCAAATCTTCACCAAATTTCAGTGTTGCACGTTGAGGCCGGTTTGCGAACTTTCGATCCGCTGAGTCCATTTCCAGAAGAAACAAATCGAAAACTCATTAGCCAATTAGCCTCGCATCACTTTGCGGCAACAGATGACAATAAACAAAACTTGCTTAAAGAAGGTATCGCCCCTGAAAATATCTCCGTCACGGGGAACCCCATCGTCGATATCGTCAAGGCGACAATTAGGAACCTGGACCATTCCCCTAAGTTAAAGTTATTGTTGGAGCAAATCGATACTCGCAAGCTTATCGTTCTTACTGCCCATAGACGGGAAAATTTCGATTTCCGAATGGCTCAATATTTCAAGGTTATCAATAATTTTCTGAATGACCATCCTGAATTCAGCATGGTAGCTCCTGTTCACCCCAATCCATCAGCTAGTCAAATCATTACCAATAGCTTCGCCGACAATGATCGCGTTCATCTCATCGAACCTCTTGGCTATCGTGATTTTATTTCCTTACTCGTTCGCGCGAATTTGATAGTGTCAGATTCTGGTGGTATCCAAGAGGAAGCGGCAACGATCAATCGTCAATTAATAGTACTTCGAGAAACTACAGAAAGACCAGAGGCGATCGATTGTGGCATCGCGAAACTGGCGCCCACGTCAGATTCATTAAGGCAGTTATTGTCAGAAGTCGTCGCCAACGAAAAATCTACGATATTGCCCATCCGCCAACCGAATCCGTTCGGTGATGGTGAATCCGGTCGAATCATTGCCGAAAAAATAAGCCGACTGCTAGCGTCACCTTAAATGAACATTGATCGACCCTCGACCACCGAACGTCGGCACATTTTCACGGTAAACGTTGAAGATTATTATCAAGTCGGTGCCTTCAAAGATCTAATCCAACCCGATCACTGGGAACGTTTTGATACTCGACTAAAAATCAATATCGAAGCGACGCTGGCACTGCTTAACGAGACGAATAATCACGCGACATTTTTTACTAGCGGCTGGATTGCTAAGAATCACCCCGAGTTGCTTCGAACAATCGCCACAGCTGGTCACGAAATCGCGTGCCAAGGCTATCACCAACAAGGTGTGAACGACCTGCCTCCGGGGGCCTTCGCGGAAGATCTCAAGCGTTCAAAGTTCACAGTGGAAGACGCGATAGGTGCAGCCGTCAATGGGTTCCGGATTGGTCGCGGCTGGATTGGACCCGCCGATCTTTGGGTCTTGGATACACTCCAAGAACAAGGATTTCTTTATGACAGTAGTTT
>JBCCFA010000404.1:0-4252 GCA_039029975.1 Pseudomonadota bacterium | reverse complement strand
CCTTCTCGGGGGATCGGCTTGAACCCGGCACAATGTCACTCTCAGTAATTTGCTCTACTTCATCAACCAAGGCTTGATGATGAGGTGATTTGCCGCAAACGGGATCTGCATTCGTGGCATCGCCAGTCAACATGTAGGCCTGGCAACGACAACCGCCAAAATCTTTGTCCTTATCTTTACAGCTACGACAGGGCTCTTGCATCCAATCGAAGCCGCGAAATTTGTTGAAGGCGTCCGAATTATCCCAAATATCTTCGATGCTCATCTCTTTAACGTTTGGAAATTCGAGGCCCGGCAGCTGGGCGGCCGCGTGGCAGGGCAGGGCTGAGCCATCAGGGGCGATTGTCAGGAAAATCGATCCCCAGCCGTTCATGCACGCTTTCGGTCGTTCTTCGAAATAGTCCGGAACGACGTAGATGATTTTCATCTTATCCTTCAACCGCTCTTGATATTCGTGAGCAATTTTCTCGGCTTTGCTTAGCTGTTCTCGGTTTGGCAACAGGTGTTCAGCGTTTATTTTCGACCACCCGTAATATTGCGTACTTGCTAATTCAACATAATCGGCGTTCAACGCGACAGTCATATCTAAGATGTCATCAATTTGGTCGATATTCTGTCGGTGAATGACGATGTTGAGCACCATTGGGTATTCATATTTCTTTACCAGGCGCGCCATTTCGAGTTTGTGTTGAAACGTTTTTGTACCGCCTAGGTAATTATTAAGTTCTTCGTTGCTGGCTTGAAAACTGATTTGGATGTGATCTAAGCCAGCCTCCTTAAAAGCAGCAATGCGTGCTTCATCCATGCCTACGCCAGAGGTTATTAGGTTTGTGTAATAACCAAGCTGTCGGGCTTCGCGGATAATTTCTTCGAGGTCTTTTCGGACTAAGGGTTCGCCGCCCGACAATCCGAGTTGAGTGGCGCCCATTTTGCGCGCTTGAGTTAGTACGCGAATCCAATCTTCGGTGGAAAGTTCGTTTTTATATTTATTGATTTCGACCGGATTCGAGCAGTAAGGACACTGCAAAGGGCAGCGATACGTTAGCTCAGCCAATAACCATAAAGGTCTACTGTGCGGATTTAAGCCAACCGTTGTCATATGCGTGTCCTATAAAGTTATATACATCTTGTTCGATATCGGCGCCCGGAAAAGTTTGCTGCAAGTCAGCCAAAATATCGCCCACCGAGGCTTTTCCATCACACCGCTTCATTATTTCACCTGCGCTGCCACTTAAATTGATCATGCCCTCTGGATACAGAATGACGTAACAATTCTGCACCTCTTCCCATTGAAAACGGAACGTCGGCGCCAGTGTCGGTACGGTGGTTTTGAATATTTCTTCGCCTTTCATAAGTATCTATTTTCGCAACTTCGACTAATCAACATCACAACTGAAAAATGGCGGTTTCTGCTCAATGTAGGCCATCCACATCGCGTCGAGCATGGTCCACAAAATATTGAGTTTGAGTTGCAGAATGTTTAGCGCATATTCTTGAGCATCTCGCGTCCGGAAATGATTAAGCGTCACATCGAGGCCATGTTGTACGTCTCGACGGGCTTCACTTAGTCGTTTTCGAAAGTAGTTGTAACCCTTGGTATCTATCCATGGGTAGATATCTGGCCAGTTGTCTAATCGCTTTTGATGAATCTTCGGTGCAAATAGTTCGGTTAACGATGAGCATGCTGCCTCTTCAAAACTCGCCGCACGCGCAAAGTTGACGTAGGCATCAACCGCGAATTTAACGCCGGGCAGTACGTGTCGTTCATCTAAAACTTCTGTTCGATCAAGGCCCACTGCTTCGGCGAGTTGCAGCCAAGCTTCTATGCCGCCGTCAGCACCATCGACGCCATCGTGGTCAATGATTCGTTGAACCCATTGTCGGCGGGTATGCCTATCGGTGCAATTGGCCATAACGGCCGCGTCCTTGATCGGGATGCAAATTTGGTAGTAAAACCGATTCGCTACCCAGCCTTGTACAGCAGCTTTGTCTAATCCGCCCGTATTCATCTGCACGTGAAAGGGATGATGGATATGGTAGAACTTTTCTTTATCCTTAAGCTTGGCTTCGAATATCTCTTTAGACCACGGCGCCTCATCGGTGGGCGGCGGCCTTTTTACAACTAGCTGGACCACGGGTTATGACTCTGCTTGAAGAATTTTGATAAAAATAAAATGGTGTAGTAAGAAAACCAAAGGGCCCCGAAGGGCCCTTGGTTCGTACGATTAACGGTTGTTAATGTACATGGTCACTTCGAAGCCGAAGCGAGTGTCGTTGTAAGCTGGGGTTTCCCATTTCATGTTGGTCACTCCTCAATTGTTGGTCTACATTATGGCTTTGCAGTTGCTTGGCCCCCCACTCGAGCGTAATGAGCTTCAAGTTCACCTAGACTCCTGCATTTAATGTGCCACATTATCGACTCCACCAATGACGTTAAACATCCAATTAAATCAGTGATTTATGCTTATCAAAAGGCTAAACTAGTCGTCTTGAGAGCCGGTTTTAGTCGACACTAAATCCTTCCCGGTTTTAGGTAACCATGGCATGGTTGATATAAACCAGTTCTGTCTTTAAGCGAAATTTGGTTAACTCATGATTTACGAGGGGATTGTTTGTACGTCGAATGCGGCTGGACAAGCTCACCTTACGCCACTCGGCTACCGAATGGAGCAGAATCGCGTAATATTGGCGCCATTCATCCCCTCTACGACCTTGTCCAATCTTCAGGCGACGGGTTTAGCTAGCTTGAATTTCACCGATGATGTACGGGTGTTCGCCGGCTGTCTAACTAACCGACGAGATTGGCCGCTTTGTAAAGCCGAAACGATTAAGGCATTTCGGTTACAGGCATGTTTATCTCACTTGGAACTAGAGGTCGAGGAAACACAGGCCGATGAACTGCGACCGCGCTTCGTCTGTAAAGTCTCACATTCGGCGGTGCACCAAGCGTTTCGCGGCTATAATCGAGCGCAATCTGCGGTGATCGAAGCATGCATACTGGTTTCGCGCTTGGATATGTTACCGCGCGAAAAAATCCACAATGAGATGACTTATCTAAATATTGCGATAGAAAAGACAGCCGGTGAAAGGGAGCTGATCGCTTGGCAATGGCTTTTAGAAAGAATTGACGCCCACAGCGAACATGCCGGGCTCAAAGCGGCGCTATCTGATTAGCTCATGAAATTACTAACTAGCGTGCGCGACCTCGCAGAAGCCAAAATTGCGATATCGGCTGGCACCGATTGGCTCGATATGAAGGAACCAACCGATGGTGCGCTAGGCGCTGTGCCAGAGGAGACAATTGCCGAGGTCGTGAATTGGGTAAACCAGGTGCATCCCGAGCTGCCAGTTAGCGCGACAATAGGCGATCATTGGTTTGAACCCGATTTAATTCCGCAACGTGTCGCGGCGATTAGTGTAACGGGGGTAGATTACGTCAAGATAGGCATTTTCGCAGACGCGCAGAATGAAGAAATTCTAACGTCATTAGCGAAGGCGTTGACGATACATCGGAACCTAATTGTGATTTGTTTCGCGGAGCGGCCGCCAAATCTCGCGGTTCTGCGCCAAATCCTTGATTTGGGCGTTGCAGGAATCATGTTGGATACTGCTGAAAAAGCAGGCAATCGCCTCACTGAATTAATTTCTTTGCAAGAAATCGCCGATTTCGTCGCGCGCGGGAAATTGGCCGATTGTCTCGTGGGACTCGCAGGCCAATTACGGATCGAAGATATTGAAAAATTGCGGCCGCTTGGTGCGAGTTATTTAGGTTTTCGAGGCGCATTGTGCGAGCAGCAGCAGCGTACCAATGCGCTGAGTGAAAGACGAATTGAAGCCATTCTAAGGAATATTAAATAGTGGAAGTACTATGAGCTCTCCCACCAAAAGAGTCCCCCAATTCTTCAAAGCAACATTCTGGTTGATCCTTGCCTTAGCAGTGATAGGTTTTACCATTTTGCAGGTTCTACGAGCACAGGACGGCGTGATGATGCTTTATCACATGCGTATTCCTATCATTGCGACACTCATCATAATGGTTCTTCCCATCTTGACGTTGAGATCTGCTGGCATTAAACAAATGCTTAGAAATCTTTTCGTATTGACGAGTACGACGCAAGTGGCTGCGGTGGTAGTGGGTGCAGTGGTATATGGTAGTGCTATTGTATTAGTGCTTGACATAATTTGGCAAGCGGGGCCAATACGATTCGGGTATGTAAATCCGACTTTTTTTCAGGGTTGGAATATCCCATTT
>JBCCFA010000403.1:0-4271 GCA_039029975.1 Pseudomonadota bacterium | reverse complement strand
TCGAAAAGCCTGCTTCGCCAAGAATCTCGGTTGCCATGTTTTTGTCATAGAGTTGAAATCCGAATGCGGTGAACGGTAAATTTTCCATGAATGCTGCATCCCCAAAGCCTAGACAAAACCGACCGCTTGGTTTGAGAACGCGCTTGATTTCTACCAGGTGGTCAACGGGATCTTCCCAAAAGTAGAGCGTGTGCACGGAGAGTGCTTTATCGAAGCTCGCATGCTCGAACGGCAGATCCGAGGACTCACCAGCATAAAACCTTGCGGCACCAGAATCGACAACAGACGCGTTAAGTTTTTGAGCCGCGTTGACCATTTCCCCCGACCAGTCGACCCCGACGTATTTAACGTCCCGCGCTTGTGCAAGAACATCCGGTGCGAATTTGCCATTGCCCGGCCCGATTTCAAGCACCCTGTCGTATTGTGATATCTCAAGCGCTTTAATCGCCTTGAGATTCGCAGCGGCGTTTGCTTTGTTCATCTGATCCGCTGCGCCCACCGCGCCCGTACCCGATGGGCGTCGAAGCTGGGCGGCTATGCCTTGGGGGTCGTTGCTCAAAACAGTGAAACTCCTAGTACAGCGTCGCTGTCACGATTGAAAGGGGCGACACCCACTAACGACGCGAGGCAACGATGGAGAAGAACCGCCTGCATGAGAAGAATGATCGTTATCCTCAACGCGATGCTTAAAAACAACCAAAAATGGCGGGCAGACACCGTCTGAACACTTGGTTCGGAAGGGCGCTAACCCGCTAGGTAGCATTAGACTTGCACCAATGAATCGCATCATCTATTCGGTCATTTCCCCAGAATAGTTCTCCGTCGACAATAAACGTTGGCGCCCCAAATATACCCAAGGAAATTGCACGATCGGTTTCCTCCTTTAGCATCCTCTTACCGGTGTCAGAGCACGCGATCGTAATTGCGTGGTCAGGGTCGACTCCGAGTTTTGCCAAACATTCGCAAACGACCGCCGGAGCACTAATGTCTGCATCATTAACAAAATTAACCTCATAGATGGCTTTGATGAAATCACCTACCCACTCCTCGCGACGGTGGTAGCAGGCGACTCTCGCGGGCAAGAGCCCGTTTCTTGGGAAGACACTAGGATTTTTGAAAGGGATGTTAAGCCGCGCACAGATCCGCTCCAGGTCGCGCCACATATACGCCCCTTTATTTGGAAAAAGATTAAAGGGAGAGTCCGGCCAACCTTGCTCCTTAAATATCGGGCCGAGCAAGAAAGGACACCAGGATATATCGATTCCATTCTCGGCAGCCAAAGCGCCTATCCGCGAGATCGCTGGATAAGAGTAGGTACTCGCAAACTCGAACCAAACCTCAATACGCAACTGTTTTTACCTAGCGCTAATATGTCCGTTCGAATGGCTTGTTAGGTGGCATTTGCTGGATTTATCTCCATGTGTTTTTAGCCCACCTGAGGTGTTGTTCTCAGGAGATTTAGCCGATAGTTATTAACTATACCGTCAAACTATGATTGGGGTAATCAAATGGAAGGAATAGCCTGGGAAGCAGTGAGTGCGATTGCAGAAGTAATCGGAGTCATCGTTGTTACGGCTTCATTGGTTTTTCTTGGGCTTCAGGTTCATTTGAATAATCAGGAAGTGAGGCACAACACGGATACCGCGAAAGTAGCGGCTTATCATCAGGTGATAGATCAAGTTGTCGTTGCATGGTCCGATCCGGAATTTGCGATTCTTTCGGAACGCTATGAAAGCGACCAAAGTTCATTGAGCGCAGAGGAAGAACGACGTCTTCGAGTTTTGTGGGTGCCGGCGTTGTTTGGACACGAGATTGCGTTGGAATTGGCTAACAAGGGGCTGATTGACTCGCGACTATGGGAGAACATGCTCGTGAATAATTTGCCGTTACTGACAGGCGTGATGCCGATGTCGATGTTAGCGGAGAGGAGAGGGCCATTGGCACCTAAGTTGCTCGAAGAACTTGAAACGCTTAATCGGTAACGGTAATGACACCTAACGCTGAGTTGAGCGGCGCGTAACAACGCTGGTGAAGAGGGGCGAAGATGCGTAGCCGCCCCGATTGAACCAGCGGTTACGTGTCCGTTCTAACGACTTGTTATGTGCGTCTTTGCCATTCATTGGGATCGCGACTGCTATGAGTGACTGCCACTACTACAGCCACGTCTCCGACAAGTCGATAGAAAACTCCGAAAGGGAAGCGGCGCAGTAGTGCACGCCGGGCAGAACGGTGAAGTTCTGCGTAGGATTTAGGGTTATCGGCGATTCGGGCAAAAGCGGCTTCCACTTCATCGAGGAATTCCTGACCTAAACCAACCTGCTTGGATTCGTGCCATCTGGCTGCTCGATCGATATCTGTGCGTGCTTGAGCACGAACACGTACCTCGATAGTCACAAACTATGGCGAATAGCTTCTAGTGTTGCGAAAGCAGGTTCGCCGAAATCGCCATCAGCCTCAAATGCATCTAGGCGCTTGTCTAATTCGGCCTTCTGAGCGTCGGTCAGGGGAATGGCGCCTTCTTCCATGGCGATACTGTCCCACAGGTCTTCAACCAGTTTTATACGTGCTTCGATGGGTAAATCTTGCAATCTGGTGCTCATGATTTGCTCATATGAAGTAATGATTTGAGCAGTTTAGTCGGAATTATCGTTAAAGCACATAACGCTGAGTTGAGCGGCACGTAACAGCGCTGGTGAAGAGGCGCGAGAATGCGAAGCCGCGCCGATTGAGCCAGCGGTTACGTGTCCGTTCGAACGACTTGTTAGCTGGCTCGTCTATTTGCAACTAAGCTGTCCTTCTATTACTGCTACTGAATTCATTGGCTGAGGAGTGGATAAAGAAGCAACGCCAACCGCCCCAATAGTACAAACCAAGTGAGCCGCCGCAGTAATTGAGAGATTAGCTGCCATCGACTCTAGGGATTCGATAGGGTCTTCAAAGCCACGCCAATTACACGCCGTAGGTTCTTCTTCTTCGGAGATTTCTCGGGAACCTACGAAATCGATAACTAAAGCATCGATACTCCCCGAGCAAAGGATTGAACTGCGGTACTGTAAAAGTTCGAGAGTCTTGGGAATCGTGGTTTCGGGCGCTCCAACATATCCGACGAGGTAGGATCTATCTTCGATTTTTCGCTGGTAGAAGCCGTTAGATAAACTGGTAATTGCTCCACAACCGGACGGAATCTGCGGTGGTAAGTTATCTGCGTATGAATCGTCTACGCGTTGCGTGAAACCCCTGTCGGTTGGAGCCAGTTCGCACTTTTCAACTAAGAGTTTCTCGACTTTCTCGAATACGGGCAAAGAATTTCGGACCACGCATCTAGGTAACGGACGGTTCAATCCGCCAAGAGATTGGGTATATTCGACCCTTCCACTATCCGAATTACGGATCATTAACTGCCCCCAGATATTTAGTCCCACATAAAGAAAGCTGTGGAGCCGTTCGTCGTCTCCGAGCACATAATCTATCTCTTCTTGCCGGTGTCTTACGTCGACTATTTCTGGGACATCATTAGCGAGCACGTTTTCAACGCATTTGAGATCAGGAGTGGTTTTGAGAACTCCTCTCCGTTCTGCGACATACGTTCGGTCACATGAACAACAACATATTACCAGTGAGAAATAGATATAGATGCGTATCGACACGAGACAGCTAACGCCAAGGTGAGCGGCGAGCACCGGCGCCGGAGAGAGCGGGCCGAAAATGAAATGCGGCCCGATCGAGCCGGCGGGTGCGAGTCCGTTCCACCGACTTGTTAGGCGGCATGATTCTCAGCATGGCTCTTTACTCGGTTCCACGTGTTTAGCTTGCTCTATTATTTGCTCGATTTGCTTAACGGATAACGTTCGAACATCTTCGAGCACGGCGGTTCTATTTGGTTCGTCGACGAGTGCGGCCTCATCGATTTTGACACTCCCGGCTTCAACGCTGACGAAAAAATATCTCAATGTTTCAGAGTTGGTTAGTGCAAGGCCATTCTTACAGCGACATGCGTACACAACCCAAGACACTCCGCCGAAATTTCGGGGTACTGGCCCGATATCACATCGATTGGCCTCCGCCGCGTCAAAGAAGCGGTTCAACCATTCTTCAGCTTTCAGGGGGAACACCCCTAGTGCCGCAATCAAGGTAATAATCGCCTGAATCTTCATGACGCCTAACGCTGAGTTGAGCGGCACGTAACAGCGCTGGTGAAGAGGCGCGAGAATGCGTAGCCGCGCCGATTGAACCAGCGGTTACGTGTCCGTTCGAACGACTTGTTAGGCGGC
>JBCCFA010000402.1:0-4278 GCA_039029975.1 Pseudomonadota bacterium | reverse complement strand
TGCGCCCGCTGCAGTATGGCGACATGGTCGTGCTTGTCCGGCGTGCAAAGACGGCGGTCGATCTGGCCCGCGTGTTGCGCCGGCAGGGCATTCCGGTGATGATTGTCGGACGCGAGTCGATCCTCGACAGCGCTGAGGTCCGCGACCTCGTTGCGATTCTGCGCTTGCTCGGCAACCAACGGCTCGACCTGGAGATGGCCATCGAGACGAAATTAAGCGAGTCGTTTTTGGTCAGAGCAAATTGTCGGCGGCTCAATTCGTACTCGCCTGTGGGAGTTACTCTCCTCAGTTGGCTAAAAAGCTCGGTATCCGGCTCCCAATTCAACCGGTTAAAGGATATTCCATTACTACGCCGGTTAATGGTTGGGACGCCGCGCCACGCGTCGCTGTAATAGATGAGCAAATGCACGCCGCAGTTTGTCCCCTGGGCAATTTTCTTCGCGTTGCTGGTACCGCAGAATTTGCGGGCTACGACCACCGAGTTAATCAATCGCGCGTTAATAATCTGAATTCTCTACTACTGAAGCTCTATCCAGACTACGTGAGTTATTTTAACCGCGATAGCGTTCAGCAATGGGCCGGACTGCGGCCTATGACACCCGACGGCGTGGGTATCACGGGGCCGACAAAACTCAAGAACTTATTTATTAACAGCGGGCATGGCCATCTGGGATGGACAATGGCGCCGGGTGCGGGTCAGGCCTTAGCGGATTTTATGGTTAGCGGCAGCAGCGCGCTCCCCCTTGATGAATACAGTTTGAGTAGATTTTGATGAGCGACAAGATTTCGCTGAATTGCTGGAATTGCGGAGACTTAGTTGCAGATATTCCCTTGCCAATGGCTCGCAATGAAAATTGCCCCGCGTGCCACGCGGATTTACATGTTTGTCGCCAATACGATACATCGAAGGCGAGCGCCTGCCAGGAGCCGGTTGCCGAGCATATCGTAGAGAAATCTCGTGCCAACTTTTGCGGCTATTTGATGGTTAATACTTCGCTGCAAACACACAGTGGCGATTCAGCGGAGCAGCTCGGAGAATTGAACAATCTTTTTGGGCTTGATTCTGGGGAGCATGCGCCAAGCCCATCAACTTCCAGCGAGGCGAAGTCGGCACTAGATGATTTGTTTGGTTTGAGTGACGATTCGAAATAAAAACCGAACTAAAACTAAACTAATTCTGGGCCTCGCCTAGGGTGTCGAGCAGCTGCGTACTCATGGCGTCGCACGCCTTGGCCTGAACTCTCGCTAGCAAAGGCACCGGTACAATGATCGCTGGTACGAAAGAAGTGCCTTCAGTTTCAGTATTCACTTTTGCTGCCACGTTCTTTTGGTTCAAGTCCCATACAGCGGCTTCGTAATTTGCCTCATCATCCCAACTTTTAAAGCCGAAACACCCGCCGCCACCGGGTCCGACAGCGCAAGACAATGAACCGCTGCTATCAGTTGTTTCGGTGAAACCGTTGATCCAAATAAAATAGCGCAAGTTTAGGGCATCGAGTTTTTGTGCGACCACTTGATTTTCTAATAAGCGATCGAGCCCAGAAATATCCATAGGCGCGGTACTTGCCTCGAACCAGGGATACAGCGCGTTCACAAATTCCTGCTCGGGAATGACGCTGAGTTCAGGTGCGCCTTGTACCATTTTTTCACCGACGCAGTTGATGAAGTCTGTCTCGGTGTCCCTATCCATCTCGTGACGACGGCCGAGAACCACCAACGCATCACCAGCGGTATAGCTTGCCTCGCTTGCGCGGTATTCATCAATCACCGTGCTAGTTCTGCAGGCCGGTAAACACGTTAGCAATGCGAGCGCGAAACTGGGAAATCTTGGATTATTGTTGCCAAACATCATGGATTAACCACCCGGTGGCGCAGACTCTTTTTGCTTTGAAGTAAGCAGGATAGTTAATTTGGCGCCAGCATCGCGCAGCGCGTTTTCGATTGCTTCGTTTAGTCCTTGTTGCAAGCGTTGGAAGCGCGTTTTGTTTTCTTTCCCATAAGCGGTGATGGTAGTAACACGCGGATTGGATTGATCGTCTCTTTGAATCGTAACCGCGTAATTCAACCACGCCTCAAAAAAAGCGAACCCGGTTTCGCCGGGCGTCGCTAACTGCATGTCCGTTAGCTTCGGAGTCAACGCCAATTCAAAATTACCAACATTAGCGATTGAGCTCTCAACTGAAACGTCACCGTACACAGATTGAAGGATACGCTCAAAGAGCTTTACTTGAGAGCTTCCTAATGCAATCTCCCAATTTTCGCGCTCAATAGTATTTTCACGATAAACAAAATTTCGAAATTCAGGTTCAATAATCAAACCGACATTCGATTGAATCGCATTGGCAGCCGCAGCCGGAATATCACTTTCAACCTCCATCACAAGCGAACTGCTGCACCCGCAAACTAATAGCAAGGAGCACACGACAAAAAAACAATTTTTCCAGTGATCCATCAAGCTTAGCGAAACGAGTTGAGTCCAACGAATGTGCCGCCATTATTGCGTGTTAGTTCTCGCATTAATGCAGCAAATCGAATGCCGGTAATTTGCAAATGCGACGGATTTGCCATTTGCACGGGGAAACCAACGGCATGGATTCTAACGCGCGGTTTACCGCTGCGATCGGCACGATTTACGTTGGCAACAAAATCTACTACCTGCCGAATTGACTTACCGGTGAATTCGTCTCCGTATACAAATAAGGAAATTTTCTTGTCGGGGCTATAAAAATTGCGAATAGCGGTCAGCACACCTTCAACCGGACTTGAGTTGCTGAATGCATTCCACGTGCGTAACCGATTGATAACTGCAGCTCGTCTCGCTGGTGTATCCGGAATCCATCGGCCGCTATAGCTGCTAAACATATAACTCCCCATGTCATTCATTACCTGAATACCTTTGACCTTAGGATAAACCTCTAGCGTTTCCACGATTTCTTTTATTACCCGCGGCCAGGCGTAGCGAAACATACTGCCTGAGGTATCGATAATGAATATGATGTATTCACTGTCGACCGGCACGCCGCCGATGAGATCATGTCTTTTGCGATTGTTTTGAGCGTATAGGCGTTGCATTTCTGCCGTGAGTTCTTGTTGCGCCGTTTTAAGCTGGCCAGCAATAACGGCATTCAACTGTGCCTCTGTTTTTTCGCCTTCCTGTTTTTTTTCTAGCGAACTTTTTGCAAGTTGTAAGCGTTTTCGTTCATCGTCCCAAGTCTCGAGTTGTTGTAATTTAGCGATCAGTGCATCTTCAGCCAGCGACACGTCTCGCCTAAGGTTGAACAGATCGCGCTGCATTGCCGAAATTTGTGCGCGGCGCGGATCCACGACTTCTTCGGGTGCCGGCGGATCACCAAACTTTGCGATCATCAGCAATAAAATAATCGCACCGAAGCCGCATGTAATAACGTCTAGGAACGCAATACTGATTTGTTCATTGCCGCGACGTTTTATCCTCATGGCCAATCTCTCGCCGGGGTTAGAAAAGCGCCTTGAGTATAAAGCGCGAGACTCCAGTACGCCCAGGCCGCAACCGGGTCGCCTTCCATGGGCAATAATATCGAATTGATCGGAATGCCGCGGGGTACCCGAGCAACGGCCTTTTCGAATAAGCGTTGCCGTTGGACACCGTTAACGGTAGATCCTCTTGGTTTCGATTGTCCCTGCGTTGGCAGACCGTCCGTAATCAGGAAAATATTATCTGGTAACGGCGACAGGCCCTGAATTTTGCTAAGGGCATTAATCAAGCTAGAACCGCCGCTTGGGACTAACTCGCGCAACTTCGCCACTGAGCCGTTTAAGGTGGAAGCGTTGCTTACGTCCAGCCATTTCCCCTCAGTTCCTGGCAGCGCGGGTTTAGCCTGGGTATCAAAGGTATAAATTTGAAACTTCGAATTAGGGGGGAAGCGAGCCGTAATCCAATCTACGGTAGCGATCCCTTGTTGCCATTTCCAAGATCTGCGTTTAGCGCTGTCGTCCATATTGCGCTTTCGAATCACATTAACAATGGTGTCGTCCAACATGCTGGCGGACGAATCCAGCAAGATCAAAATCCTTTTTCCGCCTAGCTTTAATCCAGTGAGATACTCACGATTACCTTTTCCAACAAACGTGCGAACGCTATTTGATTGTTTGTTGACCTGCCTCTGGAGTTTATCTTTTTCATCGGATAAGCGCTTTAGCTTGTTTTTCATCGCGGTGAGTTCTTCATTAGTTACCGCAGGATCAATATCGGCAGCTGCCGCTCTCGCTTTCGCCAGTTCTTGTCGCGCGAGTTTTGCT
>JBCCFA010000401.1:0-4314 GCA_039029975.1 Pseudomonadota bacterium | reverse complement strand
TCCTCGTCGTGAGGCCTTGAGTTTAACGCCGCTTCAAGGTGAGTTAGTGATGACTCGGTATCATTTTCGAAGATAGCAAGCCAGGCCATCGCCAAGTGCCAGTCGAAATTTCGGTCTTTAAGTTCAAACTGATCGAGATAAACACTTAGGTCTTCAGTTTTTCCGCTACGGGCGAGCGATTCGGCGACGTAGGGTAACGACCAGATGGTATTTGGGTGGGCAAACTCATAATACGTTGCCATTTCCTCAAACGCCTCTGTCGCAGATTCAAAATTACTCGCTTTCATGGCGGCAAAGGCGCGTGCGAACAGTACGTATTCAGAGGGTATCAGTGTCCGCTCTTCCCCGGGGCTTGGCTCGGGATCGTAGCCGACGTACGTCGATGCTTCATGAGTTTGCAGTCGCTCATTATGCCCCTGATAAAATGAAGGTCCGATGATCGGGTCACTTGACGGGAATGTCGAACCTGGCCTGGGCCTTATCGTAAATTTTTGATTCTGAGTAACCCGAGTCTGATGATCACCAACGAGATTTTCGATTAGTTTGTCAAATTCCGTGGGCACTTCGCGATCCATCGTGACGAATCTAATTAACGCAATAACTGGCGCGGGGTATAAACCATTCTTTGTATGAATGAGTTCCTCGCTAGATAGCCACCCCTTGAAGTCGTCGTACGACGTACCGACAATTCGATGCCCCACATCGGCTGCGGCCCAGATTTGGGCCCGCCCCATTCGCGGTGCTAGCGTATTAAATGCCGACCATGCCGGATCGGAGTACCCGAGTAAAAAAAGCAGCGACATGTAGTCCCTGAAAGCGTATGCACTGTTATAACGATTCGCTCTACGTAAAGCGTGCTGAACAGCCTCGGGATAATTTTTGTCCATGATAGCATTGCGCTGCTTGCTACCAATGTTAGCTTCGGAACCGCTGCCGAACCTAGCCGCCATTTCGTAGAATTCGCGAGCATGGTTAGTAATCCCTCGCCAGAAGAAAAAACTCCCCACCTTGTATGCATAGTTGGACAAAGTAACTGCCGAGTGATTTTCGTAATCTGCGAATGCAGGATATTTCGCCGCAGCATCGCGTGCATCATCAAAGTTACCTTCTCCGACCTGATGCTTCGCGTATCTCTCGTAAACTTTCCAATTATCGCTTTTCGAGTTAATTGCTTCGCTGAGAAGCTCTAGCGAAGTATCGGTGTCACCCGACTCGAGAACGAAATCCAACCGCAAATCTAACTTCGTATTACATCCGTTGAATCGATTACTCGCCGAGTCGAGATACGCAACAGCTGCCTGCACAGATTCCCGCTGTTTTAAGTGATGCGCGTAATAGAATAATGCATCACAGTTTGAGGTGGCGTTTGATAATCTTTTCTCGGCGCTAAGAAACATCGCATGCGGGTTACCGCCGTGGGACCATAGCGGCCAATATTGCTTCATAGGAAAATCTGTCACCAAGGTGTCACGCACATGATTTGGTTCAAATGCTTGTGGCATGCCTCGCACATGCAGCTCCAATGCTTCAGCACTTGAAATCGTCTGGCCGGCGGACCAAAGCACGCTATTGCGTAGGCTCTGTACCGCCATTTTCAGCAACTCGTCCCGTTCAGAGCCACTCATTTTTTGCGCTTCTTTGGTTAACGCCGTTGCACGAAGTCGAGCGAATTCCGGATGGCCCGCGAATTCGCTCTCTAATTTTACCAACCCATCGAGTGCTCTAGCTGGCGAGCCGTGTTGGATCGCTGATAATGCAACGTCCTTGAATATTTCAGCCTCAGCCATCGATTCAAACAGATTGAGTAGATCCCATTCGTCAACGCGATCGGTGTGAGAGTTGCAGCACCAATATTCTGTGGAATTGTCGAGCGTGCGCCGAACATGTTTAATAGTTGCCAGCTCAAATTCGAAACGCGCGAATGCAGCTTCGCCCAACACAGCTTTTCCTTTCACAATGTCATCTCGTGAGAATCCTTCGCGCGGAAACGTTGCATCTATTTGCGATTTAATTTCCGATCGAGTCATCGCCCGCCAGGGATCATTTGAGCGAAGTCGCTGTTGCAAGAGATCATATAAATCACCGCTGAGTATCTCTAGGCGATCTTCGACTTCTTCACGATCAGTTTCAGAATAGGAACCATATTGGTTGCGAACATCGCTTAAATCGAATTCGGCTAAGACTTTGGCGATCCCGGAATCAATCGCAGCTGTCGCTGATTCCAAAGCAGGTAAATCACCGTTAAGGACTGCCTTCAAGGCAACAGCTGCATCCGTATCAACGGATTCGATTGCCGCCAAGGCGGCCGGCCTACGACCTAGCCGGTAGAGCGCGCGAGCAATGGCAATTGGGCGAATAGTGGCGTCTTTTGGTAATCGGTAGGCGTTGTGTAATAGCTTTACGGATAGACGTTCGCCGCCAATTTCCGGATTTAGCGGAAAAAGGTTCGCGACGAAGGCAAGCCGCGAAATTCTTTGTTCGTCCGTTTGCGGATCATCGGATATGAGTGAGCGCAAATTGACCGGTATTTCGTCATCAATCGTAGCGCCAACTTCAGCATTTCCGTGGTCGCCGCCGGCGATTGAATCACCGATATCGTCGCCTGGCAATTTTGCCGCGAATCCAATTTCGGCTAACAATCCTCCAATTAAATCGGCGGTTATGACATGCGGTAGCAATGTATTGGAAAAAGGCAGCTTTTCTCGAGACGACTTTTCAACATCCGGTCGACCTGCGTGCTCTGAAAGACGCCCGTGACGCGTCAGAATGATTGAAAACGAACGAGCGTCACCACTGTTATCAACAAACGCGAAGCTATCGGTATAGCCAATTTCGCAGGTTATATATATCGCTGCGCCAACGTCCTGTGCTAGCTTTGCCGCTTCGTCTAGTGGAAGCATCCGTCTTCCCTCACCTAATGCCCCCATCGTCAAAAACGGGTCTGATACTGAAACGGCTAGCCGCGAATTTAATTGGTCAGCAATCTGCAGGCCAACCAAAGAACGCTCAATTCGATCAAAAGAGTAGTTTTGGTCACGTGATCTCACGCATGGTGTCAATAGGACCTTTGGGTTCGCAGCGGCCAACAAGCGACGGAACCTCGCTCTTCGGCGCTCGGAATAAGGCGAAGCATCAGCTGAATCGTAGGTGTCTAGCGGCGCATGTCTCTTTCGCGCAGCCTTCTTCCGTTCTCGCTCATAATCATCCTCCACCTGTGATTCGGGAGCTTGATTGATAGCGGTATCGGAACTGGGTCCTACCGGTAGCTTTCGGTCAACGCCAACCGCGTTGAAATAGACATAAATGCCGACAGCTACAAATAGCATGCCTGTCAATAAAAGGACTCTCCTTGTCGCACTTTTCATCTAATCGAAAACCTTCCTTTGTTGTGTTTTTAAGCCGGTTTACTAGCCGATCACAACCGCACTTAGGCACCAATTGGAGCGCGGTCGCTTCCTTATACCTTCGCCGACATTACAGTTCAACGAATTTAAAACACACATCCCTGCCGTTTCACTCCTCTGTAAACTTGGGAAGTTAACGATAGTAGGTGTTGTGTCCCCGAACATTCCGTAGCGCGCACCCTGCGAGCGATTCCCGCGACCAATTATGCCTAGAAAATCGGTGCTCCAACACCGTAGAGCCGAGCCCGCTTTAATTTTTGTCAGCGCTATCTCGGCGAAAGCGAATCAGCAATTTCTAAACTGAAGCGGTGAGGGTTCGAACAAAAATATCGGGCTCGGGAGGGAATGCGGCCCCGAAGGGCCGCGGGGAGGCCTTTCAATTTAAGGAGTTCAGTCCTTGCACCGCAATGTATGTGTTCTCGAACATGGGCGCTACCCCCTGCCGCGATTGCGGGAAATTTTCTCGGCGTTTCAGAGAAATTTTCCGATTAAGTTGGCGTAACGGAATAGAAAACCCCCACGAGGATTGCCACTGAAACAGTCCTGAGCGAAGAACCGGTAATATTTCTCATCTTTCCCGTCGCGTTGGCGCTAACTCCAGGATATTTTCCCTAACCGATTGTAATTAGTGATGTTGTAATAATAGTCCGGCACAATAACCGGCGGTCGCGAAGCTAAATTCGCAGCATAACTACAATAAGCCGCCCAAAAAAAAACAGCAGTATTTTTTGAATTTTCGATTAATGTTTTGGAGGTATAACCAATGACCATTTCTAGCAAACTGGTCTCAAGTGCCGTACTCGGCCTGGCCCTGTGCGCGGGGAACGCACATGCGTTTACATCAATTCTCCCTAACGGGGTGGTCACCGAAAACGGCGGCAGCGATGCGCTGAATATTGTGGAAGGCGCC
>JBCCFA010000400.1:0-4316 GCA_039029975.1 Pseudomonadota bacterium | reverse complement strand
TTTCCGATCGCAACTCAAGGATCTGATGTTGTTAGCACGTGAACAATCCATTGACCCGCTTAGCTTAACCGGGTCCTATGCCGGTGCGATGGGTATTCCTCAGTTTATGCCTGAAAGCTATAGGAAGTATGCCGTAGATTTTAATGGGGACCAGCGAGCCGACATCTGGCAGGATCCGGTCGACGCTATTGGTAGCGTTGCGAACTATCTTTTGGAGAATGGCGGTTGGCAACGTGGCGCCCCTGTAGTCTTAGCGGCGAATATTGGCGACGCTAACACCAAGAAAATAGTTTCTGAACGTGTCAAATTAACACAAACCGTTGGCCATCTGCGCGTCAACGGGGTACAGGTGTATGGCGTTGATGACAGTGAACTCGGCGCGCTTTTTACTCTCCAAGGATCGCAAGAAACTGAATATTGGGTAGCGCTGCAAAATTTTTACGCGATCATGAAATACAATCCGCGCACCAAATATGCGATGGCGGTTTACCAACTTTCGCGCGCTATCGCGCAAGCTAAAAGCCGTCAGCATTAGTTGATATCCTGTGATTGGTCGCTTAAAAATTTGTTTGTTGCTGGTGCCTGGGCTGCTCGTCGCATGTGGTGGTTTAGAGCAACGCGACGGTCCCGGACAAGCTCGCAAGGCATCTAGAGCAGAGAAGGTCGTCCCGAAGAAGGAACCCTTAAGCAAATATGGTAATCCCGAATCTTATGTTGTATTCGGGAAAAGATACTACACGCTGAAATCTGCGGCAGGATTTAAAGAGCGCGGAATTGCGTCCTGGTATGGAAAAAAATTTCACGGACGAAAAACCTCCAGCGGCGAAGTCTACGATATGTACAAGATGACCGCTGCACATAAAAATCTACCGCTGCCTACGTATGTTGAAGTCCGCAATCTCGACAGCAACAAAGTCATAACGGTGCGAGTAAACGATAGAGGGCCGTTTCATGCCGGTCGCATTATCGACCTTTCTTACGCGGCAGCTCAAAAACTTGGAATCGTCGCTAATGGCACGGGTAGGGTCGAAATTCGAGTGGTAGATGGTTCCGCTGGAACTACTTACGCCGAGAACAGCTCACGGCAAGGCGCACCTGTATCTACTCGCGGCGGCGAAACAATAACGGAAACCGTGGCCAAGGCCGCGGTCGATAATGCTGTTGCAGTGGTTCAAAACGAAACTAATTTGGATCCTGTGGTAGTTGAGCGCGCGCGCGACGTTGCGACAAATTATGTCGCCGAGAAAATGGCCGAGACTTACTTGCAAATCGGCGCTTACCGAGACTTAGTCAATGCGGAAAATGCGTTAGAAAAAATTAGACGGCATATTCCCTTTGCTCGGATTCAGCAAGGCGATTCAACCGACCCAGCGGTTTATCGCGTCCAGATTGGGCCGCTGATAAATAGCGAAGATATAGCTCAGTATGTGACCCAACTGACCTCATTAGGGTTTGCAGATCACCATTTCGTTACCTCAAATTCGCCATAATTTTGGCCCATATCTCTGTTCCAATTCGACTTATGAATATTTTCTTGCGTACCGTACTAGTTATTTCAGTGGGTTTGTTCGCTTTTAACGCGGTTGCAGATATCACGGAGCTAGTGCCGAAAGCACCACGTTTAAAAGCGAGATCTTACTTACTCGTCGAAGCAAATTCCGGCAAAACGCTAGCGGCGTTCAATGCGGATGAGCGAAATGATCCGGCAAGTCTTACGAAAATCATGACCATATATGTTGCCGCCGAGGCAATTAAATCCGGCGCTATAACGCTTGATCAAACAACAACTGTCAGCGAAAAAGCGTGGAAGATGGAAGGGTCACGGATGTTTATCGAGGTTGGAAAAAACGTCTCAGTGGATGAACTATTGGATGGCATTGTTATTCAATCCGGCAATGATGCCAGTGTTGCCTTGGCCGAATTTATCGCCGGCGGTGAAGAGGTTTTCGCCGAAGAAATGAACAAAACGGCAAAAAGCCTGGGTATGAAATCAAGCAGCTTTTCAAATAGCACTGGATTGCCGGATGAACTTACCTATGTGACGGCGACAGATCTCGCAAAGCTATCGATGGCGCTGATCAATGAGCATCCAGAGATATATCGGCGATTTAAGGAGCGTGAGTTTACCTATAACGAAATACGGCAGTTCAATCGAAATCGATTATTGGCGCGAGACGACGCAGTTGATGGCATAAAAACTGGGCACACCGAGGCGGCGGGTTACTGCCTCGTTTCTTCGGCGGTAAAAGATAGAATGCGCCTAATTGCTATCGTCATGGGAACTGAGTCAGATGAAGCGCGTACTCAAGAAAGCCAAAAACTGTTGAATTTCGGTTTTCGATATTTCGAAAATAAACAAGTTTATCGAGCAGGAGATATAGTCGCGTCGGTAAAAGCTTGGAAAGGTGAATCGGATTCCTTGCCATTGAGTATTGCGGAGGATTTGCGAATCACAATGCCCCGAGGTCGATTTGACGAACTTCAAGCGAGCGCAAAACTGCCTAACTCCGTATCCGCACCCATCAATATGGGGCAAAAGATTGGCGACATGGTTTTAACACTCGACGACCAAGAGATCGCCAGCGTCCCTTTAATTGCGAAACAAGACTTACCGCAAAGTTCTATATTTGGGCGTTTACTAGATGAAGTAAAAATGCGCTTGGAGTAATCAAGAATCAATGGGCGGAATTCTCGATATTTGTTTCTTGAATGGTGAATATTCAGATATTAACTCGGCCAAAATTTCGGTACTGGATCGAGGTTTTATCTTTGGTGATGCGGTCTATGAAGTAATTCCAATCTACGACGGAATCGTGTTTGGCCTAGAAATGCATTTACAGCGTTTAAATCGAAGCCTAGCCGCAATTCGCCTGGAATATACGCAGAGTACCGATTGGTGGCGGGAGCGGATTTATTCGCTGATCCAGCATAATGGCGGCGGAGCGCAGGTTCTTTATTTGCAGATTTCGCGCGGGGCTGCGCCCAGGGCCCATGAAATCACGGAAAAAGCATCTCCAACCCTTTTTATGTTTGTTACGAGGCCGAGCGAGAGTAGCAGCAACGGCGCAGCGATCACTGCGGAAGACATTCGTTGGGACCGCTGTGATATTAAATCGACCTCACTGCTAGCTAATGTGCTGCTAAAAACGCATGCCCAAGATAGTGGCGTGATGGAAACGCTGTTGTTTAGGGGCGACCTGCTCACCGAAGGCGCGGCGTCTAATGTCTTTGTCGTGATCGATAACAAGATTTGCACGCCATTAGCAAACGATTACATCCTCGCCGGCGTGACTCGAGGTTTATTGATCGAGGCGTTGACAGCGAATAAGACGGAAATATTAGAAAGAGACGTCAGTCGCGCTCAGTTTAATGAGGCTTCGGAAATATGGATTACCAGCTCTAGCCGCGATTTAGTGTCAATTACGATATGTGACGGTAAGGATGTTGGTAATGGGGAAGTTGGAGAAGTGTTTAAACAAGCGAAATCACAATATGACGAGTTGAAGAAAAACCTTCTCGAACAAGAAAAGGCGTTCCTCCTCTGATAGATAGCACTAACTTCGAATGCCAGTACCTCGCCTTAGCAAAGACACGCAGAGATAAAAAAGTACGGCCACGAAAGATAAAATCACAAGAAATGCGTGGGTCACGTTGATGTCTGAGACGCCTAATATCCCGTAGCGAAATGCATTAACCATATATAGCACGGGGTTAGCCAGTGATACCGATTGCCAAAATTCTGGCAGCAGTTGGATTGAATAAAATACACCACCCAAATAAGTCAAAGGCGTTAAAACGAACGTTGGTACTATTGAAATGTCGTCAAATTTTTTCGCGAATATCGCGTTGATAAGTCCACCGAGTGAAAATAGCGTGGCGGTTAGGATTACCACTGCAATAGTGATGCTAATCGAGTGTATTTTTAGTTCGGTAAAAAACAGCGCCACCGCGGTCACCAGTATTCCAACAATCAGTCCCCTGGTCACACCCCCCACAACGTAGCCGGAGACTATAACGGTTGTCGGTACCGGTGAAACTAAAATTTCTTCGATATGACGTTGAAATTTAGCGCCGAAAAACGATGAAACGACATTCGAATAAGCATTGGTAATGATCGCCATCATAATGATGCCCGGCGCAATGTATTGCATGTAACTAAAGCCGTCCATTAAGCCGATCCGCGGACCGATTAGTTTGCCGAAGATGACAAAATAAAGTGCCATGGTGATTGCCGAAGGGAGAATGGTTTGCAGCCAAATCCGCATAAAACGACTTATCTCTTTACGCACAATTGTGCGAAAACCGACCCACACCGC
>JBCCFA010000399.1:0-4331 GCA_039029975.1 Pseudomonadota bacterium | reverse complement strand
TCGCATTTCGATGTCGCCGATATGTGGTGCTACATTATCTAGCTGACCCTTGATACTAACGAGCGGATTCGCAAGCGCCGATTCATCGAATGTTCGATATGCCTCGAACCGAATGTCATTGGCTCCCACAACGTTTGCGTTAAACGCTGATACAGAGATTTCGTTATTACCTGCCACCACCGGCGCCCGGACTAGTACGGTTCCCGCACCACCAACGCCGCTGACATTGAAAAGTGACTTAACTTCATCCATTCCAGTTGTCGTCGACATCACGTTGACGTCCACAACACCACCTAACTCAACTGAGCCACCCGCCTCATCTGCATCAGTCGAAACAGCTAACAGGTTCGCGTTGGCACCAACCGTTAACGTGCCGCCCGCATACGCCCGAATCCTGCCGGCCTTGCCAGCGCTCGTGTCGACGGTACCAAACAGATTTACATCTTGGGAACCTGAAACTATCGATACTTCTCTCGCGGCGATGGACGATGTCTCGCCTAGCGTAATGGTTTCATTCGCGAACGCCACATTGAGGGCGTCGTTAAAACCTGCCGCATTGAAGCTGGCTATCGCTGCGCCAACATTGGCTCCGTTTGCTTCAGAAGCATCAATAAATAAAGAGCCACCCCCACCGTTCGCTCTAATGCTAGCTGTGCCGAAATCGATAGTCATATCCGCGAACAACTCTACCGAACCACCCTGTTCGGCGGGCGCGCCAACGTTTACCGCCGCGTTTCCTAACATGACGTCCGTTCCTTGTAGGCTCATACGACCACCGGGACTAACTAGAATGGCTTCCACGAAGTCAATGCTTTGCCCCGATAGATCAATCGAAGACCCGCTAATATCTACGTTCCCGGCTGAGGCAGTAGCGGTGAAAACGCCACTGGGTAACAATAGGTCGGTGGCAAAACTCACGCTTTGCGCGTCTAAACCAAGTCGGCCACCTAAAACCAAACCTGCTGGCTGTTCTCCTACGTTTCGGTTGATATTGATTTGGCCGTTTGGTGCGGCAATATCTAACGTTGCGCCCGCAGTATTAGCGGAAAAACTCGAGCTAGCGAATTGCAAATCGCCGCCAACTACCAAACCAGAAGCACCTGCGAAAGCGACACCATTAGTCGCATTAATTGAAACGGCGCCGAAACCGTCAAAGCCGGTGACACCACCACTAAACACCGCTCGGTCCGAGATGAAACTAATACCGCCACTGCCACCAGTAACGATTTGTTCGCTACCGGAATTAACGAATGTCAGTAAATCCGTATTGACGTTTAGCGTTTCTCCCACGCCCAGATGACCAACAATCGATTCGGCGTCGACGCTGAAGTTACCAAAAGTTAAGTTGCTCCCACCAAAAAAATCGACGGTGCTGCTACTGCGCAGGCTGACATTAGCCGACGCTAACTGTGTTAGCACGTTGTCGCCAAGGATTGTCCCTGGCGTCCCGCCTGGTACGTCGCCGACTGATATTCGGGCTGCACCAATCGCGATTTCACCGCCTTCTGAAGCCAGGCTGCCCATCAGATCCGCCCTGCCGGTTACATCGATGATAATTTGCCCGTCGGCCGAAAGACTCGATCCCGCTGCAGTTGCGACCGACCCTGTCACACCAGCCGGCGACGATCGCAAAAGGCCACGGTTACCTTGCGAGACAACGAGTAATGCCGCATCGCCGTCGATAGTTATGTTGCCAAGCGCTGTATTCGATAAGTTTCCCGTTGCAAGGATGCTCGCGTTGGTTTCGACATTAATGTTGTCTGTAGCGGCAAATACAAAATCCACACCAGCTAAGTTAGCGCCCTGCCTAACGTTGATTTCTTGCGATAAAACATCGAGGTTCGTTGTGTTACCGCTTTGAGTTCTTGTCGCACCCAAAAAGACGCTACCGTTGCTGAAGTTTGCTAGGTCGCTGTCGAGTAACGCGACTGCGCCGACGGCCGCCTGCGAGCGATCGCGAACGATATCTATTTGCGTTGCTACGATATCTAATTCCGGAGCCTTACCCACCGAATTACTCAGGATGGTTCCTTGAAGATTTAATGCCGTGGTGGCAGCAAGGCTCAAGGCGCCATTATCAATTGGTAATGTTGCATTGCCCGTAAAAAATTCGCTCGCCAATGATTCAGAATATTCAGCCAAATTTCTAACCGCGGCGCCGTCGGAAACGATAAAGTTCGACCACAATGCAGTGGTGAAGCTCGTCGCCGCCGAACCCCGTTTACCTACGATTAATGGTCGACCCGCAGTATCGATATTTGTGGTACCTGGAATAACTTCGACACCGGTTTCATTTGGCGTGAGTAAGTAGGCGCCAGGAAGCAATGCAAACCGCGCGGGTAACACACTGTAAGTGCCGGCTTCGATCAGATCATTATTGCTAATGACGACACTGTCGCCCAAGGCAATATCTAATCCCGTCGATATTAACGGGTCAAAGGGCAGACTTTGGTCGCCATAGTCGGGAATTATTGCAAATGATCCATTCGTATTACCGTCCGCAGAGGTGATATCGATGCTGCCGCCGGGCCCCGGTCGAAACTCAACGGCAAGCAAGTCGCCGCCGCCAGAAACATCGATCTCAGAGCCGGGCAACAAATTGATTGTATCTGCATTAATGCTTACGCCCTTGGCAGGCGTTTCATCAAATAACAAAGTCTGGCCGAATAAGTTATAGATCCAGTCAATACCAAACTGTGTCGCGCCTAATAGAATCGTTTCGTTAGCCGCGACCGAACTAGTACTGCCATTCATTAGGTTAACGGTTCCACCGTCGAAACTTAGGCTCCCGAAGGGCGCACTCAGGAATCCTCCTTGGTAAATAGTGTCCGCTTCAACCGTCAATGCGCCGACCGCCGAGAAAACCGCAGGGGCATTCCTACCATTGCGAGAGAATCGAACCGCACCGCCAGCGCGGTCGTTTTTAATTAAAAATTGACTAAAACTGCCGGGGTAAATGACAGAGGCTGCTAGATCAATGTCGGAAGCACTGCGGATAGATCCCAACAGATCGGTCGGTTCGAGACCTTGGGAATTTCCCAGTAACTGCAAGTGGTTGTCGGCAGCAATACTTAAGGAATTGGTCGGCGCTAAATCTTCAAAAAATAAGTCGCCAACCACCCTCACGCTATCCGCTTTTGCGCTAAATCTACCAGTACCTAAATTCGACACCGGATCGTAACGGAAATCTTGTTCTGCAGGTCCGATCTGAAGTTGCGCAGAATTGAGTTCCGCATGGCCTGAAAGCACCGAGATTTGCGATACATCAAGCGTCAATCGGTTGGCGACGTTAATTGAAGCATCATGGTCGAAGACGAGCGCGCCAAAGGCATCATCGATCGGTGCACCCGTTTCATCCGTGGTAATTAAACCGGCACGGGTTCCTTCCGAGACGGCCGATAGCACGATATTGTCGAATCCATTGTTTAAAGTCTGGGTCCTTAATATCGTTGTGCCATTCAGATCGCGGGGGATGGCCTCTTCAGGCGAGAAAAACGGAATTGCCCGCGTATTAGAAATGAATATTCGATCACCAGTGACCGGAAAAAACGGTAAGTCGAGTCCTGCAAGGTCGCCAGCTTCACGCAAATTATTGTTGAGTGTTACGGCTAGTGTGCCGGCTTCGGAACCCGCTAGATGGGTAGCGGTGGCGGCGACTTGGCCCGCAAAAAAGATACCTTCCGGGGACGACAGTGCGATTGAACCCGCGTTTGTGTAAATTTCCTGTACTTCGATGCTCGGCAACAAACCGCCGCTAGATGTTGAAAACACGTCAACAGAACCTGCAACTGCGTTTGCGCTTAAAGTCGCTTGCGGATGCCCAACGATGTAACCCCGTCGCGCGTCAAGAAATATTGATCCCGCATCTACGATCCTCGCATCGCGTAGTCCGTTTTCACTTAAGGTCGTAATAATGAGGCCGTCGACGTCGATATCCGCGTTCTCGCCTAACCAAATCTTATAGCTTGGATCGAAACCGGTTTCATCACCCGGGCGATCGATTCGTAGAATTGCCGTCCCGCCAGGCGCACTTATTCGCCCATCAACCAGTACCCGCGTATCGCTGATTAACGCAATTTCGCTATTTGGGCCACCGGTAATCGACGCGTTGGCCCCTAAAGATACGTTTGAGCTTGCAAGCCCCAATCCGCCATTTTTATAGTTCAGGGTAAACGATGTAGGCGCGCGCGACTCCAAAGGCAGTAAACCGACGCTTGAGATTTCAGCGATGTTAGTACCGCTGGCAGCGGCACCAAAGTTATCGTTAATCAATAGATTTTGTTGCGTAACGGCTAATGCTGTTCCGGGAGCGATTTCAATACCGCTTATTT
>JBCCFA010000398.1:0-4380 GCA_039029975.1 Pseudomonadota bacterium | reverse complement strand
CTTGGGCCGCTTGATCGCCGCCAGCGGCGTACCAGCTCGAGCCGCGTTGACGGACCCATTTTTCGCAATATGTTGGTCGACCCCTATATTGGCGGATTTTACGGACATGAATTTTGGCCAATTTCGGTAAACAAAACCCGCTGGATAGGCAGTATTAATTTCTTGGAGCCACAAAAACCGAGCGACCTCATCGTGCATGAGCATGGCAAAACACTGTTGCGAGATGCCTTCCGCGAAGACACAGTAACCTTAGACGCCACCCAGATCGGTTTGGAATCCGGCGCGATTGAAACTACGGTCATGTGCGATGGTGAGATGGCGCCGCGCCATCTATGTAAGGCCGTGATGGACATTGTGAACTCCTAAAGCATCAAATTGTGCACGCGACAACAACGCGTCGCGTTGCAAAGAATCAATGAGGGCATTTGATGGGTTGTCGTTCGAAGCAAGTCTATAAGTCATTCCTAGTTTTTTTCCTTCTTTTCGCCGCATCGGCGTCTGGCTTTGCCATGGTCGTCAAAGGCATTGTCACTGACGACGCCGGTGCGCCAATCCCGCACGTGCGAATCACCGTTGCGGGCGATACGGAAATGGTTCCCACCACGGTATCGGTATTCAGTGATAGCGTGGGCAGTTTCGCAACGCCAATCATCAATGCAAAGTCTTCAAACGTATCGGTCAGTGCGTTTCGAATCGGCTGGGAAGAAATCTCGCGAGAGGTCGAAGAAGATACTGACGGGAAAACGGTTAACGTGAAATTTAGAAAGATCGATAACGTTGCCCATCAAGTGCCTTCATCGGCATGGATCCCCGGCGAGCCAGGCGAGCGACGCTATCACATCCTGATTAACGAATGCGCAGGTTGCCATCAACTCGGCGCAGAACGGGTAAAAAGATTTGCGAAAGCGTTGCACGAACAGCCACTCGCAGCGCGCGAGGCAGCATGGGAAGCCATGGTGCAATACATGCGAGCGCAGGCTTTACGCATGGGACCGTCAGGCCATACCGAACTACGTTGGGGTTTGACCGAAG
This sequence comes from Pseudomonadota bacterium, assembly GCA_039029975.1. Classification (GTDB taxonomy): domain Bacteria; phylum Pseudomonadota; class Gammaproteobacteria; genus JBCCFA01. Next base: position 3,348 of record JBCCFA010000398.1, on the reverse strand, counting down.
AAAGTCCGGACTACCAAGCGGCAATATCTCCACCTACTAGCTTCTTTCTTCCGCGCGACACAGAAGTCATTGTGCCTTTTCTAGCGGAAGCGTTCCCCACTCAGTTTGACAATCTAACCGGATATAACGACGTTGCTGAACTGGGTGAATACGGCGGGACGAAAGGCACCGTTATCGAAGAGTTTGCTTTGCCGACATTTGGCTGGACGCGTGAAGTGTCGGTTGCGCCAGGGTCAAACAAACTGTGGTTTTTGGAGTTAGATGCTGACCGCCTTGGTAGTTTAGACCCCGCGAGCGGAAAAGTTGAATGGTTCGATGTGCCGGGCGAAGGCCCGCAAGGCCCACACACCTTAAATGCAGATTCGAAAGGCAATCTATGGGTCGCACTCGAAGAAAGTTATTCGATGGCGCATTTCAATACCAAGACCAAAGAGTGGAAGATCTATCCGCCGCCGGATGGCGTGAAATTTGCGATTACGCATGATGCGGCGTTGAACTCGAAACGCCAGGTGGAGCCGGATGCGCAAGGTCGAGTGTGGTTAACGCTTGTGGGTATCAACGAACTATGGAGCGTGCACACCGAAACCAGCGAGGTTAAGCGCTATAAAATGCCGTTACCCGATGGCGAAGAGCAATTTCATGTTTTTATTTACGGCGCGGCGATGGATCCCGATGGCAAACGGGTCTGGTGGACACAGCTTCACGGCTTTCTTGGCGCGTTTAACATCGAAACGGAATCCGTAGAACGCATCGTGCCGTTCCCCCGGGGCGCCGCGCCGCGTCGATTGGCGATCGAAGAAGACGGGACCTTATGGGTGCCGCTCTATGGTGAAGGCCAATTAGTTAAATTCGACACGAAGACTGGCGCAGAGGTGGCGCGTTACGATATGCCCGATCGCGCCGGCGCCACCTATTCCGTGACATTAGATCCGAAGCGTCACGCCATTTGGGTTGGCACCACGAATTCCGATCGCATTTATCGGTTTGATATCGATGACGAACGCTGGCGACATTACCCGTTGCCGCGCAAAGAAGCATTTCTGCGCATGATCGAAATCGATCATGACACTGGCGATGTCTGGACGGCCTATGCGAATCTACCAATCGGCAAGCGTGATCCGACAATACACGGGCATGAAAGTGCAAACAATATGGTGGTGCGACTTCGCCCTGGCGACTAAGCTCGCTCAAGTTCTAACTTTTTCTCAATGTTTAGCGCCGCCGAAACGCGTACCAGCATGCGCCAAGTTTTGTTTTCTTTTTTCCTGCTCTCAAGCTTATTAATCCCCGGGCGCGCGACGCTGGCTGATGATGAGATCGTTCGCCATCGCCTGGGCGATTTAACGATTACAGATCCTTGGGCAAAATCTGCTATTGGCGAACACAACGTAAAATTATTCTTCGAATTTCAAAATCATGGTGATCGTGACGACCAACTGCTTGCGTTTCGTTCGTCTATTAATCACGGCGAGAACCGGATCATCGCGGTCGAAGCCGCCGATGGAAAGCGTGCGTTGTCTGACATTCCTGCGCTAATCTTGCCAGCCGGTGGACACACGTTCGAACTTTCCGAAATTGGTTACTTTTTGCAACTCGATGGGCTAGACCGGCCGATCCTCATGGGGTCGACCTTCACCGTGGAATTGGTGTTTGAGCGGGCGGGGACCATCGAAATGGCGTTCAGCGGTCGATTCCACTCGCCCAAGCTAACCCGCCGAATTCGCGCCGCAGCCGAACGTGGCGATATCGAAGCATTGAGGGCATTGCGGCCGGCGCCGTGAAAAATTGTAAATTTGTCGTTGTTCATGTACGCTCCGTTTTGGGGAGAAAATGCTGAATTTATAGTGGTTTAACCCGATACCATTAAGCTAATTATATGTTAGACTCACCAATAGATAGCCTATACTCAGGGTATCTACTGGCGGCAAATCATAAACACTATAAGCCTCAGATGTCGTTGGGCCAAAGAAGGTGAAAAACCTAACTACTAACCTACGTTTTAGCTTGAGGCAGGTTCTATGAATAATCGTATTAAACAGCTCGGTCAGGGCATGACCGAATACATCATTATTGTCGCGCTCATCGCCATTGCAGCAATCGCAATTTACGGCATTTTCGGCGAAACCATCCGTGAACAAATGGGCGTCATGACTCAGGAGCTGTCAGGTACCGAATCGAATATCACCACGGACGCTGAAGCGGGCGCGGCGGCACAAGGCGCTGGCAAAACGCTCGACTCTTTCGACGACGGCTCACAGACCGGAAACTAAGCGCCTGAGCTAACCGCCTTTCGAGTCGCGCCGACGTACGCTCGGCGCGACCGTTCGCGGTTGTTCAGTGCTGTTGTCCATGGCTAAATCCACCCAAGCCGGTCAGGCGATGGTGATGACACTCATATTCGGTGTCGTCATTGTTGTTGCTGCACTCATGCTATATCGCTCCGGTCAACTCACCAGCGATAAAATGGCAATGCAAAATGCCACCGATGGCATGGCCTATAGTGCATCGGTGATAGAAGCGCGCGATCTCAATTTTGCGTCTTACATGAATAGGGCGGTCATCGCCAACGAGGTAGCAATTGGGCAGGCGGTTGGTCTTGCCTCGTGGGCTTTTCATTTCGAATCAATTGGCCGCTGGTTGGTAGAGTATGACAAGTTTCTCGCCGGACCGACGCTTGGCGGTTCAACAGCGCCCCTAAATACTATTTCCAAGGTCTTTCAAGTACCCGGTAAAGTTTTTGTCAATTTGTTGTCCGCGTATGCAAAAGGCATGGCGCTGATCAATACCAATATTAATAAGGCATATGGTCTAGGGTCGAAAACTTATCACTACGCGACGATTGCTGGTGTCATTGGGGTGCTTGATGAGATCCGAGACGATACCGCGCCAGATGGTGCGGAAATATCTGATTTTGGATTGATGTCGCTATTAGGGCATCTCTACACCTACAACGCCAATTTTACTAAGACCTATAGTCCTGGCAACTACTCCCCACTTGATGAATTTCAAGACGATCAAACCGGAGAAACCGATGCCGGCGGCTACGGGAGACTATCGGCGGCAATACACAATTCCGGCGATCCGTTCACCAAAGGTTGGCATAACCCAGATTACAATCCCAGCGACGACCTCAACGGCCGAGGGTGGGTATTTCGGTTATTCGAGGTAATGGCAGATCAGGGTTGGTTACCGTTTCTACCATTTTCCGAACCGCTGATAATTCCAGTAGGGCCCGTACCCGTGCCCGGCACGCTGAGTGGCCAAGTGGATGGCGACGGCAATATGCGCTTCAACTTCTATTCGAGAAATGAAATAGATTTTGGCGTTGGCTCCGTGGGTGCGGAAGCG
>JBCCFA010000397.1:0-4386 GCA_039029975.1 Pseudomonadota bacterium | reverse complement strand
GCGATTTGCCAGCATCCCAGACTTGTGGAATATCATTCGAGCGGCGCTTATAGGGGCCGTTGTCGTCGCGATTACTCTCTTTGTAATCAATCGCTTAGAGAATATTCCCCGCTCAATCCCAATCCTTTATCCGTTTTTCCTAATATTCTTTCTAGGTGGCCCGCGACTGGCCTATCGATTTTGGAAAGATCACACCCTGAGCCTCAAAAATATGTCGGGTGGTCAGCGAGTCATCATCATTGGCGCGGGCAGCGGTGGTGAAACATTGATTCGAGACATGATTCGCGACGGCGCTTATATACCGGTTGGTTTTGTCGACGATCGGACGGAACTCACTAAGGCTCGAATCCACGGTATCCCGGTTTTAGGAACCTTGGTGGAACTTCCGGCACTGGTCAGTCGATATGAAGTTGAATCCCTGGTGATTGCGGTACCTTCGGCATCGAACACCGAAATGCAGCACATTGTTGAGCACTGCGAAAGAGCTGGGGTGCCGTTCCGAACCTTGCCGAAGATCCAAGACATTGTTTCTGGACGCGTTGGACTACAAGAGATCCGTGATGTCTCTATCGACGATTTACTTGGCCGAGAAAAGGTTGAGCTTGACTGGGAGGCGATCCGCGAAGCTGTTGTTAGCAAAACGATATTAGTTACCGGTGGCGGCGGTTCCATTGGCTCGGAGCTTTGTCGACAAATTGCTCAGCTTGGCGCGGGCAATATTATTATTTACGACAAAAGCGAATTTAATTTATATCAAATAGAAAATGAGCTAAGGGCGAGTTTCCCGCAAATACCGATCGCCTGTGTCCTCGGTGATGTTTGCGATCACGAAGGCGTGCAAACACTATTCAAAAATCATAAACCTCAAATCGTGTTTCATGCCGCCGCTTACAAACATGTCCCAATGTTGGAACGCGCGGCACGTGAAGGTGTACGAAACAATATATTAGGCACGTATGAAATTGTCGAAGCTACGCATAATCATAGTTGCGAAAGTTTTGTCCTGATATCCACTGACAAAGCCGTAAGACCAAGCAGTATTATGGGGGCCACAAAACGTTTCGCCGAGTTACTTTGTGAAACAAAAAATAGAGAATCCGATACACGCTACATGACTGTTAGGTTTGGTAACGTTTTGGGTTCGACCGGTAGCGTGGTTCCATTATTCAAACAACAGATAAAAAATGGTGGGCCTTTAACAGTTACGCATCCAGATGCAACGCGTTACTTCATGACTATTCCTGAGTCCTGCCAGTTAATTTTACAGGCGACAGCCATGGGGGAGGGCGGTGAAATATTTGTCTTGGACATGGGCGAGTCGGTAAATATTACGTATCTGGCCGAGCAGTTGATTCGACTTTCCGGTCATGAGCCTGGCAAAGATATTAATATCGTTTACACAGGTTTACGCCCCGGTGAGAAGCTCGCCGAAGAGCTTTTTCGTGACGACGAAAACTTAAGCTCGACCGAACACAACAAACTACACCTTGCTAATCACGTTCGCACTGAGCGGCGGGAAGTATTAACGACCTATGAAGAATTCAAGCTATCTGTTGCAGATTGTGATGACGCTAGAGTAAGGGAAACTTTACTGCTGGCGATTCCAGAACTGAGTCAAAATGGCGGACAAGACCAAGACGGCCCGACGATTTTGAATTTCCGAATCAAACCGAAATAATAATTAAAACAGCGACTTATATCACTATAAGTTCTTTTCACACCAGCTCTGCAGCATTATCACGTTCCACAGCAGAGCCGCCCAATTGCGATTCCCCGATTGGTGTTCGGCCCAAATACGTTCAATCGGCTCCGGCTTAACTAAGCCGTACCGATTGATTAGGTCGCGCGAAAGCAAATCGCCAGCCCACTCTTTTAACGAACTTCTAAACCATTGATCGATTGGCACAGCGAAACCCATCTTTGGGCGTTCGATCAATTGTTTAGGTACACGCTTGTATAAAACCTCCCGCAAGATCCACTTACTTACGCCGTTGCGCACTTTGAAATTTCGCGGCAGTGTCCATGCAAATTCCACTACTCGATGATCGATAATGGGCACGCGCACTTCCAGTGAAACGGCCATACTTGCTCTATCTACTTTCGTGAGGATGTCATCGGGCATATACATCATCGTGTCCCAATACTGCATTCGCTCTAGTAAGCTTGGTAGCTCATGTGACAATGTGTTGCCATTTAGCATTGTTGGTATTTCGGATCCGCGAGCCGCGATTTCTTCTGGGTGATTCCATATGCTAATTAAGCGTTTATAGAAATCATCTTCGTTGTAAGTAAACGCTTGGGCGAATTTGTGTACTTTATCTCCAGCGTACATCGGCCGATGCTTGCTTGGCACAACCTTAAATAAGCTATCCCACACACTAGTGGGAATGAATTGCCAAACGGCGGCGAGCGATTGTCGAATCGGCATTGGCAACCAGGTGATTTTTTTGGCAACTCGCTCTGCTGTTGGATAGCGATTGTAGCCAGCGAATAGTTCGTCACCGCCGTCGCCCGACAACGCGACAGTTACGTGTTGGCGTGTCATTTCTGAGACTAAATACGTCGGAATTTGCGATGAATCGGCAAACGGTTCATCGTACATTTCCGTCAGTTTGGGGATAACATCCAACGCCTGTTGCGGCGATACGTAAAGTTCAGTGTGATCAGTGCCGAGGTGTTTGGCAATTTCCGCTGCATATTTCGCTTCGTTGTATTGGCTTTCGTCAAAGCCGATTGAGAAGCTGCGTACTGGCGTACTACTAGCCTCCTGCATTAATGCGACCACTGTCGAACTATCGACACCGCCAGAGAGAAAAACACCGAGTGGTACGTCAGCGATCATTCTTCTAGTCACAGCGTCGCGCAGAAGCTCATCAAATTCCCCGACAACCTCTCTGTCATCGCCGGATCTTAAATTGCTGAAACCGGCGACAGCCTTGTCGTGAAACGACCAATATGCCCTCGGTACTGGCGTTTGGTTTTGTCTACTCAAATCGAGTTCCAGTAACTCACCTTGCCCGAGTTTCTTTACGTCGCGATAAACGCTGTGAGGCGTTGGTACATATTGAAAGCGTAAGTAGGCGCCGATGGCGTCGTAATCGAGCGTATGAGGACAAGCAGGATGCGCACGAATGGCCTTGAGTTCTGAGCCGAAAATAAAGTCATTTTCGCTCACCGCATAATAAAGCGGTTTGATACCTAATCTATCGCGGACGAGCGTTAATTTTTGCTCTTTAAGGTTCAATACAGCGAACGCGAACATCCCAACAAAGCGGCTGATGGCTTTTTCCACGCCGTACGCCACACAAGCTTCCAACAGCACTTCCGTATCCGAATGACCACGAAACTGAATACCCTGTTTTTCAAGTTCAGCGCGTGTTTCTGCTGCATTATAGATTTCACCGTTATAAACGATGACGTGCGAGCCATCGGCCGAGACCATTGGCTGATAACCAGCCGGGGAGAGGTCGATTATGGCTAAGCGACGGTGCGAGAGAGCCACGCCGAGCGCCTGGTTGACGTAAACATCGCCAGAATCTGGCCCACGATGACGAATAGCATCGCCTTGCCGTGTAGCGATATCTCCAAGCGAGTCAGCGTCTAGCTCGCGCCGATAATTGATAAATCCGGCTATTCCGCACATACCGATGAATTGATTGATGGTTTAGTGGGCATATCGTATTAACGAGATTGTGGGGCGGTAGCATTTTGGCCGGCCCATCTTCGATATTCGTGAATACCTTAACGGTTTTTCGTATTGCGCCGCAATAAAATAGATTGGTGCGGATTCTAAACTTGCGATTTAAGTATATGAAAGATAGCGAGATTTTCAGTGAAATCTCGAATCTATCTTAAGAAGATATAATTGGACAGCAGGAGCCCAACTAAAAGCGGTCAAGAACAGCTCGTTTCCTAGCAAGTTCCGTTTGTAAGTAGGCTAAGGCTCGCATTGAGTGCTCGTCCTCAGGCTCGCCTGCAGTCCTGATTAAAGACTCTAAATCGCGAATTTCTTCTTGAATATCGTCTGCTTCGTCCGCAGTGCTCAGTAATGGGAAAAAGGATTCAAGTTGCCGGAGTTCGTCAACCAGATCGTGCAATCCTTCAGAATATGTTTGAGCTCCCATGTTTTCACCCCCTGCACTCGCGATCTTATCGCTTGTGAGTTACGTTTGGATCTTGATCAATATTATTATTATGATCAGATAATATGCTGATCTTTAATGATTTTATTATAAGATCATCAGAAAAGACTTCAACTACTTTTTATAATTTCTTGATCATTAAAAATATTCTTTAAAATCAAATGGATAAAATCAAAACAGCGATAGCTACGCCAAAATCCGTGCTTTCTACGTTAACGCCATCGGAAGTAAACGCACTTTGCGT
>JBCCFA010000396.1:0-4409 GCA_039029975.1 Pseudomonadota bacterium | reverse complement strand
GGGGTTTTTTGCGCGTTTTTTCGCTCCCGGCCCGCTGACGGGTTTACCCCCCCCCACACAAACCCAATATTGCCGCGGGGGGGGGGGGGCCCCCCCCCCCGGGCCAATTGGAGCCGGTACACGTCCGTGTTTCCTGCACTCCAAGCGCCCTCTCAGAGCGCCGGGGCTTGCGGCGCCCATCGAAGGCAAACACGGCATCCTTGCCATGCGCGAGTTGAGCTTCCCTGCTCACTCGCCCGACCAGTATGTCAATTTGCACGGATTCGAAAAATTCCCCCATATTCCTCAAAATTTCTTAATTTTTGTTTTAATATCAGAGAGTTAAAGATTTTTGCTGGCATTCTGAGCAGGCGTACTGCAAAAATGACGGCGCGCTTTAGGAAACTTTCCCGCAGCACACACGAAAAATCGGCCTCTACGACACCGAATTTGCTTTGTCGCACGCAAAATGCTTGGGCGAGAAAATGTTTTATCGTCCATAATTGAAGGTCTCAGAACAAACTCTAACATCAAGCTAACCCTCCCGCCGTTCCACGCATGCGTACTCCACCGTTCATTTTTCTCTTTATCCTTTTAATTTCAATAGCTTATGTTGACACCGGCGCAGCCAAGAAAATCTATTCTTGGACCGACGAACACGGCAACGTCCATTTCGGGGATAAGCCTTTAGGTGGCGACGCGAAAACCATTACCGTAAAACCCGCGTCGATAGGAGACGGGGCGTCAGGAAGCCGGCTCGAGCGCACTAAAAAACTCATCGATTCTTTCGCCGAAGACCGCAAGGCGCTAGAAGAAAAGCGCGAAAAGGCGGAAACCGCACGGAAAGAAGCCGCTAAGCAGTGCGCTGCAGCCGAAGTGGAGCTAAGAGAAATCCGCGATGCGCAGTTTCTTTATGAGGAAGGGGAGAGTGGCGAGAAACAAGTTTTGAGTTTTGAACAGCGGGCGCAGGCGGAGCGGAACGCAGCCGATAAAGTGCGCGATCTATGTGGCAAAAAATAGCGATCCGAGCTATAAAGTAAAGATAGAAATCAATAACTAGTCTGCTATTTTTATAGTAGAATTAGAAAATCGCTAACGGCTAAACAAAATAAAGTGGCGTGTGGGGATGAAGGAAGCTTTCTGGAAATCTGATAAATTCGTAGGCATTGTCATTTCACTGGCGTTTTTACTCGCTTGGTGGATGCGAGCCGGTATTCTCGAGGGCCTGGAGAGAGATGCCTACGACTTGGGTGTGCAAATGTCCTCCGAAAACCCTGGTGGACGCATCGCCATCATCGAAATCGATGATGAAAGCATCCAAAATCTCGGTCGCTGGCCATGGCCACGGGATTTGCACGCGAAAATGGTCGAGAAGTTGGCCAATGCCGGTGCGAAAACAATTGGCAACACAATTTTCTACTCAGAACCCCAAGTGGACGCTGGCCTGTCTTACATCGAACGTTTTCGACAGCAGCTAGACGATATGTCGGCGGATGCTAGCGCTAAACAACCTTTGTACGAAACATTAACGGAAGCAACCGCGCAGTTAGATACTGATGGCACTTTGGCAAGCAGTTTTGCCGCTGGCGCCAATGTCGTTTTAGGCATGCAGTTCGTGCCCGGTGAGCCGATTGGCAACCCGGACGAGGACCTGCCTGATTTCATCAATGCGGTGGCGATACCAGAAGCTAACGTCGCTGACCCAAGTGGTGAATTCTTACTACCGCTCTCAACCATCGCGGCGGTTCCTCCAATCACGAACATTGGCGAAAAAGCCCAGGGCGTCGGGCATCTGATCATTCTCCCTGATATCGATGGAGGCGTTCGTACTGAGCCTTTGGTAGTGAGCTACTACGATAAATTTTTTCCCTCCCAAAGCTTAATGATCGCAGCGGCAAGTCTGAACCTTGGGGTCGACGATATTAAGTTGAACCTTGGTGAAAGCGTTGAACTTGGCCGATTAAAAATCGCCACTGACACGTATTTGACAATGAACACGTTTTTTTACGGGGAGCAAGAAGGAAACCGGGCACCATTCGAAAAATATTCGTTTTACGATGTTATCCAAGACAACATTCCGATTGAGAACTTCAAAGATAAAGTCGTCTTAATTGGTGCCACCGCGTTTGGTCTCGGCTCAAACTTACACACGCCAGTGGGCGACGTTGGCGGCCCAGTGCTGATCATGGCGCATACCGTTGCCAGTATTCTGAATGAGCATTTTTTCGTGCAACCGAGCTGGGCTGTAATTGCGGAATTTTTTGCGATTCTGCTAATTGCTGCGTACTTAGTATTTTTGCTACCAAAATTGAACGCAGGTCCCGCAGCCATAATTAGCGCCGTGTTGTTTGTCATATTGCTGGGTGCTGAACTCGGCCTAATGAGTTCCCAAGGCATGTGGCTTAAGTTAGTCACAGCTGCCGCGCTGTTGGTTGTTGGTCACGTACTCCTGACAACGAAACGTTACCTAGTTACCGAAGCAAGTAAGCTACGACTTGATGTGGACCAAGCCACGAGCTTGCGCGCGCTGGCATTGAAGAGCCAGCAGGACGGCAAACTGGATGAAGCATTCGATTATTTCCGTAAATGTCCGGCCGATGAAGATACGCTTGAAGCGATGTATACGCTGGCTATCGATTTTGAATCGAAGCGTAAATTTCCGAAAGCGGAACAGGTCTATCAGTACATCGCAGATAAAAACCCCGACTTCAAAGATATTCAACAGAAGGTTAACCGCGCTAAGCAACTTGGCGAGACTGTGTTACTTGGGGGCGCTGGTGCCAGCGCCGCCGCGGGCACCATGTTGCTTGACGGTTCAATTTCGAAACCCATGCTCGGCCGCTACGAAGTCGAAAAAGAGCTCGGCAAAGGCGCCATGGGTATTGTCTACCTCGGTCGCGATCCGAAAATTAACCGGGTTGTTGCGATTAAGACCATGGCACTCGCCCAAGAATTCGAAGCGGATGAACTAGACGAAGTGAAAGAGCGCTTTTTTCGCGAGGCCGAAACGGCCGGACGCCTCCAGCATCCAAACATCGTCACGGTGTATGACGCAGGCGAAGAGCATGACCTCGCCTACATCGCAATGGAATTTTTAGAAGGCCACGATTTGGCGCGCTATGTGAAAGAGGATGCGTTGCTGCCGTTACCGATAGTCATGGGCATCGTATTCAAATCCGCTATGGCCCTTGATTCGGCACATAAGCAGAACGTGGTCCATCGTGATATCAAACCGGCTAACATCATGTACGAGCCGAGTAAGAAACAAGTCAAACTCACTGACTTCGGTATCGCAAGAATTACTGACTCCAGCAAAACCAAAACTGGCATGGTGCTTGGAACACCGTCTTATATGTCGCCAGAGCAGTTATCAGGCAAAAAGGTTGATGGTCGCTCTGATTTATTCTCGCTTGGCGTAATGTTGTATCAAATGACCACCGGTAACTTACCGTTCAAGGGTGATTCGATGGCCACTTTAATGTACAAAATTGCCAACGAGCCGCATAAGGACGTGTTTGAGTTGCGACCCGATTTAGCCAAGCAAAAACCTTGTTTAGCTGCGATTATTAATAAGGCTTTGCAGAAGGATGTTGAACATCGCTACCAAACGGGTGCCGAGATGGCTAAGGACATCCAGAATTGCGCCAAACAGGTTGCCCAGTAGCCCGAATCAAGCCTTATGGACCTTTCGTCGATAATTGAAATCGCGACCGTCTCGGATACGGGCCTGAAAAGACCGCATAACGAAGATTCTGCGGTTACCTCAGCTGCCGCTGGTCTCGCGGTCGTCGCAGACGGCATGGGCGGATATAAGGCGGGCGAAGTGGCCAGTGCCATCGCCGCAAAGTGTATTGTCGATAAAATTGAGTCGGGTTTAGAGGCCGCTCACCAGGCTGATCAAAATGGCGCCGAGTATCGCCCGGAATCGGAATTGATTCGCGACGCGATCACAGAGGCGAATGCACATATTTTTCAAACCGCGCAAACGGTCCAGCAGTGTCAAGGCATGGGCACCACAGTTGTGGCGATCTTGCTCTACGACAACGTCGCCACAGTGGCGCACGTTGGCGACTCGAGAATTTATCGACTTCGGGGTGAAGAACTGCTCCAGGTCACAAACGATCATTCGCTGGTGCAAGAATTGATTGATCGAGGCTTCTTCACAGCGGAAGAAGCAGAGGCGAATACGCCTAAAAACCTAGTGACTAGAGCGCTAGGAATTGATGGAACGGTTGAGGTAGACGTAATTGAAGAGCAGGTGCAGCCAAACGATATTTACCTGCTATGCTCTGATGGACTCAATGATATGGTAAATGATGAAGAAATTCGCTTAACCCTAAGTAAATATAGTGGTAATCTTCACGAAGCAGCCACGGAATTGGTGCGTCTAGCGAATGAAATGGGCGGAAAAGACAACATTTCGGTAGTGT
>JBCCFA010000395.1:0-4410 GCA_039029975.1 Pseudomonadota bacterium | reverse complement strand
GTTGAAGCAGCTTCTACATCTAACATTGCTGATGAAGAAATCTCTACTTCCTCCAGCTCGAGACTCTCTGTGGGCACCAAGAATCCGTCATCATTCAAGGGAGGCAGGGTCGTGGTTTCCGTATCGAACGCTCTTTTTTCACCCCATTGGAAGAATTGCTCAGGTTTGAGCTCTTGCGAAAGTGCTAGCGCGGGAATGCCGGCAATATTTGCTTCAAGGCAGGCACCAACAGTCCCGGACGAAAACATAAAAGAGAGGCCCGTGTTCTTTCCAATGTTCGGCCCAGAAACGACGATATCGGGTTTTTGATCAAGTAACTGATAGATAGCCAAGTTAACGCAATCAGCCGGCGTACCCGACACCGACCAGACATCAACGCCATGAATATTGATCCTTTCCGCATAAATGTTGCCGAACCTGGTCATGGCCTTACCTTGCCAACTCTGCTCCGCCGCGGGTACCGAAATTGTCAGCTCGCCTAAAGACGCCAATGCCTCGATGGCAAAATGGAATAGCGGGGAGTCGTGACTGTCATCGTTAGTCAATAGAATGTTTAGTGCCATGGGCTGTTTCTTGGTAATTTAGCTAGGGAAATCAGAAGGATATCCTAGCGAGACCATTCATTGCTACAAGGCTGTGCCAAAACCTTCAGTCTCCTAAGCCGCTACAAATTTTGCGACTACTCCCAGAAATCGAAATTGTGTTTTTACTAGATCGAGGATACTCATGGGACCCAAGAGCAATTAAAATTCTCCCCATGATTTTTAGCACTAACAGCAAATCCCTCCTGGGCATGCGGCAGCCAGTCTCGTCGGCCGTCAGCTGTTGGCGCGGGCATCAGATGACGCAAAACTAGTTTCGAAGCAATTATATTTGGTGGCTTCGAAGCGTATGTGGAGCCACCCGGAAAAGACCCGGTTGGCAAAGCAACTGGGTTTTTTTTTGGATTTTTTTTAAATGTTAAGGAGTCGTTACCAGGAGCACTTAAATGAAGACACCGGCTAAGAAAGCGCCAAAAGCGCGGAATTATATGGCCCGCCATCCGCTATTAGCGAAAGGCGGGGTGCACGAGAAAACTGCGAAAGCAAAAAGAAAGGCAGCGAAACAAGCGCTGCGACGCGAGTATCCAGGCGAAAAGTTGACTCACATCGGGTTTTTCGCCTGGATTTTCGAAATCCAAGATATTGCTAGGTAGAGAACAGGCTTCCTCCCCTACGCAGCACTACAGTCCCCAAACCTCTCCCCCCTTGGTTTATGTGCTGTGTCCTTAGGCGCCCATTTGGGCGCCTTTTTTTGTCTCCACAATGTGTGTGAGTTCCATCACGTTTACAAAAGTTTTCAAGCCGCCTTCCAAAAATGAGGCATCGTTCGATGTACTTCGTCAGCGTGACGCCATACTCAATGCTCAATTTAACGACAGAGGGAGAGTACTCAATGGCCTCAACGGCGCCAAACGTTGAAAATCTATTCAAACAACCTAGCTTAACGACCTTACAAACGCACATGCTGGATCAGGAGCGGAGATTTCCAGAATCGCAGGGTGCTCTATCGTGGATTGTTTCTGCCTTGGGTATCTCGGCGAAGACGATTGCGGCCCGACTTAAACGTGCCCGCATTGAAGATGTGTTGGGAGATATTGGAACCGAGAATGTGCAAGGAGAGAATCAACAAAAGCTTGATGTGATTGCAAATGAGGTGTTGATTCAGGTTCTGCGCGGTCGCGATGGGGTCGGAATTATTGGCTCCGAAGAAGACGATGAGCTAATTGTGGTGAATAGTTGCGCCGCGGATAGTCCTAGATATGCGGTGCTGTTCGATCCGCTCGACGGCTCCTCGAACCTTGATGTAGGGGGCAGTGTCGGTACGATTTTTTCGATTTTCAAAATGGACGATGAGAACGAAAACGCGTTAAAAAAAGGGCGCGATCAAGTTGCTGCAGGCTATGTCTTGTACGGATCGTCAACGATTTTTGTGCTGACTACTGGGTCGGGTGTTCACATGTTCGTGTTGGATCCTGCCGTTGGCGCCTTCATGCTGGTTGAAGAAAATTTGCGCATCCCAGACTTTGGCAAGCTTTACTCGGTTAACGAAGCCAATGCAGATAGTTTTTCTGCTGGTTTCCAGGATTATTTAGCACAATGTAAAGCTCAAGGATTTTCCAGTCGTTATTCGGGTGCGATGGTGGCGGACGTTCACCGCGTGCTAATGAAGGGCGGCATTTTTCTTTATCCGGCAACCGAAAAAGCGCCGAACGGGAAACTACGCCTCATGTATGAAGCCAATCCCATGGCGATGATTATTAAAGAAGCCGGCGGTGGCTCGTCTACAGGTGAGGAGAGCATCTTGGATATCGAACCGAAAGAGCTTCATCAGCGAACCCCGGTCATCCTAGGTAGCAACGACAACGTTGCCGATTTAATGGGTTGTTTGAACGGCACACCGACCTTGGTCAGTTAACAATGAACAGCGGATTTCGTTAAGGATCCGCTCTTTCATTCGAGGGTGGTGTGGCCAGTAGCACCTTGCGAGACCCGTCGTTATACAGCTTGAGCGTTAATGGCACTTCGTCTCCAATCTCAAATTGATCTCGCCTAATCAGTATCCTTGCCTTACCGGCATCTACGCTGCTGCCGTCATTAATATCTACCACTGCGACTACTATTGAATTTGGTTGCCGGCCGGACGGCTTGCCGCTTGCCGGCGAGCGTTTTTGACTAATTTCTGATATCACGCCGGTTACTTGGTGGGTCTGTAAAATATCGTCCTCGCTCTTCTGAAACAAACTCCATACGAGGAAAATGAGCGCGATGAACGTCCCGAGTATTAAAATTCTGCGTTGTTTCACATTAATCTCCTCGGAAAGACCGCAAACAAGATGAAGCCGCGGTAGCCATTTTCACAATTTTACCATCCTCAGCGATCGCCTCGACTGGCGACGACGCGCGAGAACCGAATAGAATAGCGCCGGCTGTTTCGTAAAGATGCAACTCGAAAACGGTTCGTCACAAACGTTAAAAGCAACTGGTTCGATTTTGCATGGCCCTGCGAGAGCCCAAAAAATTCTCTAGTCGCTCAGGGCGCAAGAAGATATTGAAGCTTCCGGTACGCACATGTTTAATTCATCAGATAGGCGCACGGGCAAAATTCTATCGCTCAACTGAAAATCATAATGCCAACAATGGAGACACCTCATGAGTATCTATGCTGACAATTCGCAATCTATTGGTAAGACACCACTCGTGCAATTGAACCGCGTCGTGCCGGACGGCGCGCGAGTATTGGCAAAGATCGAAGGCAGAAATCCTGCGTTTTCAGTGAAATGTCGAATTGGTGCCTCGATGATTTGGGACGCTGAAAAATCTGGTCGTTTGAAACCAGGCATGGAAGTGGTAGAACCAACTAGCGGTAACACCGGTATTGCGCTGGCATTTGTTTGTGCGGCTAAGGGTTATCCGCTGACGTTAGTGATGCCGGATACGATGAGTTTGGAAAGGCGCAAAGTGCTGAAGGCCTTTGGTGCCAATTTGGTTCTAACGGAAGGTAAAAAAGGAATGCCGCAAGCGATTGCAACCGCCGAAGAAATTGTTTCGGTTGATGCTGAAAAATATTTTTTGCCACAGCAATTCTCGAATCCCGCGAACCCGGAAATTCACGAGCAAACCACGGGGCCCGAAATATGGGATGACACGAACGGCGAGGTTGACGTTGTGATCGCAGGGGTTGGAACGGGCGGCACTATCACTGGTATCTCGCGTTACATCAAAAACGCGCAAGGAAAAAACATTACCTCCATCGCCATTGAACCCGCAGCGAGTCCGGTAATCACCCAGCATTTGAACGGGGAAGAAAGAAAACCTGCGCCGCATAAAATACAAGGCATTGGCGCTGGGTTTGTCCCAGACAACCTTGATTTATCAGTGGTAGATCGGGTTGAACAAATTTCCAATGAAGAAGCGGTCGAATTCGCTCGTCGTTTAGCTACTGAAGAAGGAATCCTGTGCGGGATATCATGCGGTGCTGCGGGCGCGGTGGCTGCGAAGGTAGCCGCCGAACCTGAGATGGCCGGTAAAACAATTGTTGTAATTTTACCCGACGGCGGCGAGCGTTACTTATCGAGCGTTTTGTTTGAAGACATCGAAGCTTAGTTCGCCCCGACTTCGCAAAATTCGTTTGTAAAGTAAACTCAATCAGACCGATGCCCGTCTTGATGGTGCGGCGCACAATGTGTGTTACCAGGGGCGATCGTATTGACAGCCTAAGGACAGCGAACATATAGTCCTGCCTTCGTTCGCTTGGCAAGCAAGATGTTTTATAAAATCAATAGCCAAGACGCGGGACAAAATAGTTTACTTAAAGACTTACATTTATATAAATAAAGAATTCGGCGCGCTTGCAGTATTTGCCCACGCG
>JBCCFA010000394.1:0-4436 GCA_039029975.1 Pseudomonadota bacterium | reverse complement strand
GGTTGCGGCAGTAGCAAGTACAGGAACGATCACCAGGCCGAGCACAAAAATCGATGCGAAATAGGTGCAGGTATGTTTTGCGTTACAGTTTGATTCACTCATGATCATCACTAGAAAAGCCAATTCACAAAGCGGCTGATAACGCCGGGGCGCTGACGGTCTTGCAAGATGCCGTCGCCGTCATAGACAATTTTCGCGTCCGCCATGCGATAGGACAGAATGGTGTTGTCGCGGCTGATGTCGATTGGCCGCACGCGCCCCGACACAGAGATCAACTGCCCTTCATCGTTAAAGGCAATTTCTTGAGAGCCAGCGATGAGAAACTCACCACTCGGTAATCGTTCAGTAATGTTCGCGGTGACTCGGCCGACTAAACGGCCGGCACGCTCAATAGTGCCGCCACCCGCAAAATCGTTATTCAATCCGAGACGGCCACCAAAACGGTGATTGATGCCGTTATCATCCCCTTCTAACGCCCCGCCAAAGTCTAAGTTTTTGCTGGTCGCTGTATCACTGGTAGTGCTCGCGGTCGCCTCTTCGAAAATAAGCACCGTGACCACTTGGCCGACTCGATAAGCGCGATGGTCTTGGACTAAGGGGGCGTAAGTTTCTTCCTGATACAGCGATTCAGCCATAATGGGCATCGTTACGCTAAGCAACGTAAGCATTAATAGGTTAAACAGGTGTCCTACGGAATTATTCATGTGCGGCCACCTCAACTAAATTTTTATTTACGACACGACCAACGAATTGCTCCCCAGAACGTGAATTGACCAGCGGAATAGTTTCATTCACGGTTCCGTCGGCCCGCGCAATCGCTTCGGACTTAACAGTTATATTGCCGGTAGTGGCCATGGCAATGACCTGGTCGCCAGCAGAAATCATTGGCTCAACACGAATCGCTTCCAGGGTGATCACCTCCCCCGGCGCTACGTGGTGAATCAACTCTTTGCCTAACAAGGAAGGCAGGGAAGGTGCGGGCACGCCCTGAACACCGGCAACATCTACATAATCCATTTTTATTTGATCGAAATCGATGGCGCTACCTTTCGCTAGCGGGCCGATCGCCACGGGCACCATTTGCAGCGCATTCGCGCTGAACCGGATGGGCACAACCGAGTGGGTTTCGCCATCAACCAACACATCAACCCATACCGTCATCCGACTCGAGACTTGATCTTGTGCGCGCATCCAAGGCTTGTAACTCACCTCACCAACAGGCAAATTGAGATGACGACCGTTACTGTCCAATTCAATCTTGAGATTGCGATGCTGCGACCCCAGCTGCTTGTCTAAAAAGCTTCTCGCTGCTTTTTCTATAATGCTTACTTGGTGCGTTTGCGCTAGCCTCTCTACCCGACAGCTGTTTGCACCGGTAATCTGCAGCGTGCGAGCTAGCGCCGGGTGATTTGCAGCAATTGCCGCTAATACTTGGGGGCGATTAATAATGCGCGATGCGCCGCTTACGGGCGTCGACGCAATGGGTGCACTCAGCACCGAGCCCAATAAATCATATTGTGATGGGTTTTCAACAACATCTTGGACAAGTACCTGTCCATCACTAACGATCGCGAGCGCTTTCATTTGCAAACTTTGCTGACTACCGGCAACACAATTTAGCGCGCTAATCGTCGCGAACACGCTAACAAGCATGCGACACCAATCTCGCATTTTGCGCTCCATGCTAGCTTGGCAGATCATTGATGATACCCATCATTTCATCGCTCACCTGTACGACTCTGGAACTCAGTTCGTAAGCGCGCTGTGCCAAAATCAAACTGGTTAGCTCATCGACCAGATCTACATTCGACGATTCAATGAAGCCCTGTGCTAATCCACCGAACCCGTCTTCTCCCGGCGTACCGTAAATTACCGCGCCGGACTCGTCAGACGGCACGTAAAGATTATTGCCCGTCGGCCTTAAGCTGCTTGGATCAATAAAACGTGCCAGTTCTAATTTGCCAAGGGTGACCGGCCGGCCGCTATTGTCGAGTAACGCGGAAACCTCACCGTCTTCGGCAATTTGAATTGCCGTCACATCGCGCGGGAAATCAACAGACGGGTTAACTGAATGCCCGTCCAGCGTAACCATTTCGCCTCTATCGTTCAGGGTAAAACTGCCGCTGCGTGTATAGGCAAAGGAACCGTCCGGCAGCACGATTTCAAAAAAACCGTCTCCTTGAATCGCAACATCTAATTCGCGCTCGGTGGTTCGTAAGTCTCCTTGGACAAAAACTCGCTCAACGTTAGCAACGCCAGCACCCCCGCCGGTAACGGTGCTACTATCAGACACAAAGAGCTGGTTAGAACCACGCAGAACTTCCCGATAAAACAGATCTTCGAAATGCACGCGTGATTTCTTATATCCGGCCGAATTCACGTTCGCGAGATTGTTAGCAATCGTATCCACGCCTAATTGTTGAGCGTAGAGTCCAGTTGCCGCTATGTTGAATGAATCAAGCATCTTTAAGTCACCCCTAATACTTTAGAAATCGCCAATATCGTTAATAGCGAGATTAATCATCGAATCATATGCCTTAATAACGTTGCTGGAGGCTTGGAAGTGCCGTCTTATTTCCATGAGCTTCAACACTTCTGTTGCGCTATCGACATTGGCCGCTTGTAGGTGGCCTTGGCGAACGCTAGCTGCGTCATCTACGGTGCTAGCTCGTCTACCTGCTGGCACAAGGTAACCCGCTTCGTTGCGCGTAAACGCCGTATCATCCGGAAAGCTGACCACTTTGATTTGGCCAATACGTTTATCGCCTTCAAAAATCACCCCCGCTTCGTTTATGCGCGGATTTTGTTCCAAGATTCGGATATCTCCGCCTAAGCTTTGCACTCGGTCGCCCCGGAAGTTAACCAGATATCCCAATCGCTCCAGCGAGAAATCACCTCTGCGTGTATAGGCGGTACCACTCGCCGTATTCACTTCAAAAAAACCGTTGGAATCGATAGCTAAATCAAGCGGATTACCTGTATTCCTGAGACTACCGGCTTTGAGGCTCAAGGTTTTGTCGATGACGGGAATTGCTGCGCGCTCATCCGTGCCAACAAAAATCGGCGTGCCACTGTTGGACAACTCGTTAAGCGCCTGATCGGTTGATTGCGCAAACGCCAGTTCACGGAGGAATCCCGGCGTTGTGGCGTTGGCCACGTTATTCGACACGACATTCAATTGGTACAAATCATTCAACATCGCGCTTTCGGCGATCGAAATCGCATCAATCATATTGCTCTCCCTTTTTTTGCTCTAAAACCAACACGTGGCTCAAAAGCATTGCAACCACTTCAAATAAATCTTTCGAAATCTCTGAGTCCATTGGCAAACGATATAACCGGTCTGCTAGGGCTTCGTCACTAAATACCGGCACTTTGGCCTGGCCCTTAGCTAGGGTAGTTATTTGTTCCGCGGCATCACCGCTACCCTTTAGCATTACCTTCGGAACGCCCTGCTCGGGTGAATAACTTAAACCCACAGCCTTTTTAGTTTTGTTTTCCTGGTCACTCATAACCGGCGGTCCAAACTATTTTGTGAAATCAGATGCTGGACGACTGTTTCTGCTGCGTGGTTTGCCGACTCCCCGTTCGCGGTGCTTGCCGCTAATTCGTAGGCAATGGATTCAAGTTGCCAACCATTCGCGTCAATGGAATTGCGTAAATCCGACATGCCATCGGCCAAAAAATCTAAGGTGACTTGAGAGGTTGACCGAAATGAAATATCAATCTTGCGATCAAGGAATTTCGCGTCGGCACTCACATCACCTAGATTGGGTAGGGTGACCGCAAAACTAATGCGTCGCGGCACGTCTGTTGCGTTTCCTTGATTCGGCTTTTCCTGAAACATCGCTAGGTTGAGTTCCAACACTGAATCACCCACGCGAAGCGGCAGCACAAAGTAACGGTGTTCTGAGCTCGCCTCCGTTTGTTGGTTAATCGCTAAAAGCCCGAGCAGATGTTCGTAATGCGCCGATTGTTGATGCTGGCTGCCGGCGTGCTCTCCACCTTCTGCGGGCGACTCGTTCGGCGTCTCATCTAAACCCATTTCCACAGCACTATCAGCGACATTGCTTTCCGCCCCCATACGAAACTGTGTCAGCAAACTTTCCGCACCATGAACAGCTTGCTCGATAGTTGAAGACAGTTCGGTGGATTGAACTGCCTCGTTGTCAACGACGATCGCAGTAACGCCAGACTGCAATTCAGCACGCACCAATTGATTCGCGCGCGCGTTGCCATCTCTGATAGCGTCCAAACTTCTGATCAATGGTGCGCGCATTGGCAAACCAAGTTTATGCAGCGTTAAGGCTGAAGTAATGGTTTGCGCGGACAGCTGTCGCTGGCCTAATTCTTTGGTAATATTTTCTGCCGCGACGATAGAAAGCGGCTCACGTACTTGGCTAAACTGGTCTTGGAGCGCAGCGATTGAATCGGGT
>JBCCFA010000393.1:0-4439 GCA_039029975.1 Pseudomonadota bacterium | reverse complement strand
CGGATGAGGACGCTCAGGATCGCGGAGCGCGCCTAGAGGCACGAGACGCGCGTAGGCACGCGTAGACCGCGCCTACCAATCCGAGAGCGCGGCCACGCGGTCCTTGTGCCGCTAATCGACACCATCCAGCGCTGGTCTGATGCAGGCGCCGATCACCTCATTTTTATGATCCAAGCGCGCGAACATCTACCCCAAGAAGACGTGATGGCATCACTAAAATTATTCGGCGAAGAAGTGCTCCCTCATTTTGCCGAGCAAGACGAACGCTTGGCGTCCGGAGGTTAATGACATGCCGGAATTCCTCTACGGGCTAGGAGACGGTAGTGCGCTTTCAGTAGCCGACAATTTCAATACCACTAGCGATAGCCCCCAACGGATAGAAAATGTCGACGTTTTCTACTCCTTATTCGAGGTATCGATGAACGAAGCTTTGGCGCTCATCCCTACCGCGCTACACCCGTCGATCCCAGCCGTTATTGGGGTCACCTTCTGGCATGCTAAAGAAAGTCCGCTCGGCGCGTTCAATCTCGCGTTTGCGGCGCTCGCTTGCCGCACCGGCATCAAACCACGTCATTTGGTGTTAAAGGCCTATACGGATAGCGAATCTGCGGGTGATTTCTTCGGCGCACGTTACGGTTTCAACTGCGAAATGGCAGAGGTGTTTTTTCAAGAAAATTACGACCGGTTTTACGGCCGTGTGACGAGCGGCGGCAAAATCGTGCTCGAAAGTGAGACCAGCGAAGCACTACCCTTGGTTGGGGGTGGCGTCGCGGTAAAGTATTCACCACCGCTCAATGCAACTCGCGTTGGAGATAAGAATGCGCTGGTGCAATTCGAGGCCGGATACGAATTCAAGCGTGCGGCGCGAGGTAAACCATCGCTAAAAGTTTTTGACGGCCCTATACAGGCAAAATCGCCTGTCTCGGGCACGCACGCGCTCTGCGATATTGAGTTTATGCCCGCTCGATTCACCGTGGATATCGCGCTACCCGCCGAAGAAGGCGGCGCGCAGAAAATCCCCCGTTAGACACTAGGAGAATAAACTTTGTATAAACTGATTGGATTACTAAAGCGGCCCGAAGGCATGGATATGGACGATTTTCGCCAATGGTGGTTAACGGTACACGTACCCAAGGTGAAAAAATGGCCTGGCCTGAAAGAATATCGGGTGAACCTTTGCACTACCGACGACCAACGCTTTGACGGAATGGCCGAAGTTTGGTTTGAAACTAAGGAAGCCATGGACGCCGTTTTTGGGACCGACGAAGGCCAATACGCGCGAACTGGTGCCACTGATGGCTCTTCTGAAATTCATATTCTACTCAGCGAGGAACATGTCATCGTTTGACACCCTCGCTCCTACCGCAAGCGACTAGGGGCGCTGGCGCGCATCTAGGCCATAGCGGCGGCGCCCCATGAGACGCGCCGAAGCTACTCGATAAACTGCGGTCTTTGTTTATGCCAATCTGTCGATTGCTCGTAGGCATGCGCGGCGCGAATAATCGTTGCTTCATCACCGTGGCGACCAATCAACTGCATTGCAGTCGGTAATCCCGCCGCGTTGAATCCATTCGGCAATGTAATGCTTGGGCTCCCAGAGAAATTAAATGGCCCGGTAAAGCGCACTAATCCCGGCACATCTTCATTCGCCATCACGCCTTGGGGTGGAGTTTCTGTTTGCGGTGGCGCCGGCGCTGAGGTTGCCGGACACAGCATTGCGTCGCACTTTGAAAATATGTTCTCTAATGTTGCCATGATTGCTTGTCGATCGAGCATCGCTCGCGCGTAATCTTCGGCACTCACCTGCGTGCCATGATCGAGCAGTGCGCGATAAACGGGACCGTAATCATCTGCCCGTGACGGAAAAAATTCGCGGTGCGTCATTAACGCATCAACGGCACAGGTATCTAACCAGCTGCGAGTAGATTCGGCGAGCGTGGGCGCGTTTAGTTCGACGATTTCGGCGCCGAGCGCTCGGTAATGATCGATTGCGGAGAAACTCGCCGCGGATTGTTCTGGATCGGTATCCGTTGAGCAATATTCGCGCTCCACGCCAATTCTTAGGCCTTTAACATCGCCATTGAGCTGGGCTAGGTAATCAATCTTGGGATCGCTGCGTGTCGCCGTGTCCCGTGGGTCGCGGCCTTCGATGACACTTAACATCACGGCCGCATCCGCGACCGTTCGTGCCATTGGTCCGGGATGATCCATGGTGTCCGATAAAGGAAAAATCCCGTAGCGACTCACTTTGCCAAAAGTCGCCTTAATACCAACAATGCCGCAAGCTGATGAAGGAAATCGAATCGACCCACCAGTATCCGTGCCAATGCTAGCGAAGCATAACGAACCGCTAGTCGCCGCCCCCGAACCGCTAGATGACACACCAGACCAGTGATCAAGCTTCCACGGGTTATTCGGCGGCGTGTATTGCGGGTGGTAACCGTAAAGAGCAAATTCTGTCAGATTGAGCTTGCCGAGCGTTACAGCGCCGGCCGCGTTCAATTTCTCGACAATGGCGGCGTCAAAAGACGGCACGAAATCGCGCATAATGGTCGATGCGCAGGTCGTTGTAATCCCTTTCGTGTAAATGAGATCCTTCAAACCGATCGGTATGCCATGCATTGGGCCACGATAGTTGCCCGCCATAATTTCCGCTTCCGCTGTTTTCGCTTGTTCCCGAGCAAGCGCTTCGGAGACCAGTAGATAACTATGTAATTTGCCTTCCAGTGAGGAAATGCGGTCCAACATCGCCTCAGTGAGCTCTACCGGCGAGAGTTCCTTGGTCTCCAACAGCTTCGCGGCAACCATTAAGGGCTCGGTGCAAATAGCATTTACGTCAGCCATCTTCTATCTCCAATCGTTTTTGCTCGGGCATTTGGGACTCCGAAGCTTGTTATTTTGACGCCATTGTCACACCATTCGCCTTCGAAAACATATGCTATTGGATGGAGATTCATTTTGAAGGCGTTACTAAGCGAGAACGTGGGCGGGCCAGAGACCCTAGTTATCAAAGAAGTCGACGTACCTGAACCGGCGAATGATGAAGTACGGATTCGGGTCCGCGCCTGCGGGGTGAATTATCCCGATAGCTTAATCATTGAAGATAAGTACCAGTTCAAGCCACCTCGACCATTTTCGCCCGGAGGCGAAGTGTCGGGAGAAGTCGATGCGGTAGGTAGCGACGTAAACCATCTCAAACCTGGCGATAAGATTATCGGTCTCGTGGGCTGGGGCGGCATGTCTGAGTATGTGGTAACGAAAGCGTTTAAGTGCGCCCCTATGCCGGAAAGCATGCCCTACAGCGAAGCAGCCGCCTTTATTTTTACCTATGGCACCTCCTACCACGCCCTGAAACAACGGGCGAATATGCAAAACGGTGAGACCTTGTTGGTACTTGGTGCGGCAGGTGGCGTCGGACTGGCGGCGGTTGAGCTCGGTAAAGCCATGGGTGCGCGGGTGCTCGCCGCAGTTTCGTCGCAAGAAAAATTAGATGTCGCCATAAAGCATGGTGCCGATGACGGTTTCGTTTATCCGACCGGAAATTTCAACGATCGGGCGGAACAGAAAGCGCTAGCGGCGCAATTCAAGGAACTCTGCGGAAAAAGCGGCGCCGATGTAATTTACGATGCCGTTGGCGGCGCTTACGCGGAGGCGTCATTGCGAGCCATTGCCTGGAATGGTCGATTTCTGGTGGTCGGTTTTCCGGCTGGTATTCCTACTATTCCGCTAAATCTCCCTCTGTTAAAAGGCTGTCAAATCGTAGGCGTCTTCTGGGGTGCGTTTACTGAGCGGGAAACTGCCGAAAACACCGTTAATAATCAAGAGCTTATACAGTTTTACGTGGATAAAAAAATCACGCCCTTCGTATCCCGAGAATTTTCCCTAGAGCAGGCCGGGCAAGCCATTAGCGCGCTGGCGAATCGTCAAGCCGTCGGAAAGTTGGTCGTTACAATGAACTAATTGCAATACGCAAGGCCCAACAGGCCTCTCGCTGACGAAAATTCATCTATCGACGCATTTACGGCAAAGACCGATCAGATCAACGATCTCATTCGTACTTAGAGAAAAACGAAAATGCCTGATGGTAGACAGTATTCGTCTACCGTTAGCTACCATTTGCCACATTTTCGACTGAGTCACGTTTTAAAGTTAAAAATGAGATTAATGTTCACCGACCGCCTCGCGAACACACCTGGAAGATCAATGCAAAAACGAATTTATTTTAAAGCCATGATTTTCTGCGTAAGTTTTTTGCTTACGCAGCAACTAAGCGCCGCACCCGTTACGCCTAAATCTTTTATCGAAGATGTATTCGCCACGCTGGTCGATGAATTCAATGCCTTTCATGCCACGCCCAGTAGTGCAGATGTCGAGAGCATGTTCGCAACGTCCTTAAGCCCGCATATTGACTACCCCGGGTTAGCCCGATGGACTCTGCG
>JBCCFA010000392.1:0-4443 GCA_039029975.1 Pseudomonadota bacterium | reverse complement strand
TGGCGGGCGAAGACAGCCGCCATTCTCTCGTGCTGTTGGTGGTAGAACGAGGGATGGCGGGTTTTGAACGCGGGCGCAACCTTAAAAAACTAGGCCTCGATGCGCAGGACACCGCTGAACTTTTTTTTGAGGATGTGAAAGTACCAAAGGAAAATTTGTTGGGCGAACCTGGCCGTGGTTTTCATTATTTAATGGAAGGCCTTGCTGAGGAACGACTGCTCGCTGCTTGCGTCAGCGCGGCAAACGCACGCCACGCTTTCGACATTACGCGACAGTATGTCGGCGAGCGTGAATTATTCGGCCAACCATTGTCGATGCAGCAGAACACGCAATTCACGATGGCCGAACTTGATACCCAGATAGACGTGGTACAGGCATACTTGGATCAATGTGTTGCCGATCATAATAAAAATCGGTTGACTGCTGAGATGGCGTCGAAAGCGAAGCTTGCGGCGTCGGAAATCGAATGCAAAATGGTCGATGCGGGCGTGCAACTCCACGGTGGTGCCGGCTATATGGAAGAGTATGAAATTTGTCGAATGTATCGTGATAGTAGGGTAAGCCGAATTTACGGTGGCACGTCGGAAGTGATGAAGCTGATTATTGGACGCGAGATATTTAGCGAGAAATATCGAAGCATCCTTGCTTAGGAAACGCCGAGCAAAAGAGGAAGAAAACCTAATGCGCACCGCGATAAAAAAATCAGAGAGTGTTCAAGCGCTGCTGACCTTTGGTATCGATATTGGTAAACCTATCTTCTACGATATGGGCGATCCGAAAACGCCAGAAGATCGGGAAACGAACGCAACAAGCGAGCAACGCCAAGTTTTCATCCATGACGAGCGGGGCAATGAATCAAAATTTACGCTTGAAACGAATGGTTTCGAGTTCCTCAAAAGCGCGGCGAACTTAGGCGACCTCAGCGATGAGCATTTGCGCAAATTTTATTATCCGGCAATGGAGTCGTTAGTCGTCGAACGACTTAGGGCGAAAAAAGCAATCGTCTTCGATCACACAATACGTCATGGCGATAGCGACACCCGTATAGCGAAAAGTCTGCGCGAACCAGCAAAGATGGTGCATAACGACTATACAGAACGTTCCGCCCCGCAGCGGATTCGAGACTTTTTTCCAGATGAGGCAGAAGACTTGCTGTCTCGCCGCTTTGCGATTGTTCAGGTGTGGCGTCCCCTCAAAACAATTACATCCGATCCCTTTGCAATAGCCGATGCGGCGTCGATGGACCCCAGTGATTTCCTACCCATTACGCGTCGTTCACCGGGCCGTGACGGAGAAATCTTTTACGTGAAGTTCAACGCCGCACAAAGATTCGTTTATTTTTCTGACATGACACCAGACGAGGCGCTTGTGTTTAAGGTATTTGATTCTGCGGACGATGGTAGAGCTCGTTACACTGCGCATAGCGCTTTTGAGTTGCCCGATAACTCTGGAGAACCTCGCGAGAGCATGGAGCTTCGGTTATTCGTGTTTTTCTAGTCAATGGATATTTTGACGTAGTGTTCCGCAGGCACAACCTGAAGAACCCCTTAGAAAAATCGATCAAAAAAATACTTCAATTAAAGTAAAGGACAACCACGCGTTCGATGATCTGATCAGTTACGACACCTACAAGTCATCAGGAGAACGCTATGCATGCAACTAGGATTGCAGAGCGATTACTGAGGTGTCAGAACCCGGGATGAAATAAAAAAATTAAATATGCTGGTGAAATCGTGACATTGCATTCTCAGTGCAAACCGTCAGCGTTTCGCCCACATGTTTTGTTTTCCAAGGTAGCTAGCTATGTCGACGCCATTTCAAATTGATGTTTTTTGGTCGATGCGGAGTCCGTATTGCTATCTAGCGTTAGATCGTTTGCTGGAAATGCGCCAGTGCTGGGTTGTTGACATTAACATTCGCACCGTATATCCGGTTGCGATTCGCAATCCAGAGTTTTTTAAAACGGTGTCACCACACTACCGACCCTATCATTTATTGGATTCGAAACGAATCGCAGAACGTTTACAAATTCCTTATCGCCGACCGATACCGGATCCAATCATTCAAGATATGTCGACGAACGAGATTGCTACAGATCAACCCTTCATTCGTAGACTCACGCGGCTGGCCGCCGCAGCCGAAGAACAGAGCATGGCGCTGCAGTTTCAAGATAAGGTAATGCGTTTGATTTGGAATGGTGAGACGGATAATTGGCATGAGAAATTGCATCTGCACAATGCCATCAGTTCAGCAGGACTTGACGCGGCGGCCCTTGAAAATGCAGTTGATTCGAATCCCGCACATTTCGACGCAATCATCGAGCAAAATCAGGACGACCAGGCGAGCGGAGGGCATGGCGGGGTGCCGTTGTTCGTGTTTGAAGGGGAACCTTTCTTCGGACAGGATCGAATGGAAGCCTTGCTTTGGCGCATGC
The DNA here is from genome assembly GCA_039029975.1 of Pseudomonadota bacterium. GTDB lineage: Bacteria > Pseudomonadota > Gammaproteobacteria > JBCCFA01. The sequence goes on along the minus strand of JBCCFA010000392.1, from coordinate 2,009 downwards.
AGCAACGCGGATTATCGGCGCGCAGCGTTTAAAACTCACCTTTTTGGGTATTCCGGTGGGCACGTTTTCGGGGGACACAATACTTATTTTCATTTCAAATCTAGTGCTCCCGTGTTATCGGCGATCTGCCTGGTTTGCGCTTTCTAAGCTTCCGCCCGGTTTCGCACTCCAATTTATCGATGAACTCGGGAGCACCAAGTGGCCTGCCGGTGCGAGAATGCCGGCGCAGACTGTCGATATCGTAGGGGTCAGCCCGCTGATTCAGGTATGCCTGCCAGTCTGTCACGAAATTCCGCATAGGCTGGACGGGCATTAAGTCGTCCTGCGTTTGGAAGAGGTGAGTCTGTGCACTCGACCATGGCCATTCACCAACCGATTGACAAAGGCCGGCCCTGACCGGATTCAACTCAACGTAGCGCACAGCTGTCAGCAGATAGTTTTCGTCCATTGGAAACGACGCAAACCGCCCCTGCCACAAGTAGCCACGCCAGTTCTCACGAAAGTTAATGTACCGGGTATACCGCCGATGGGCCTCGGCTAAGGATCGATGCAAGCTCTTCGCATCGGATGGCACCAAGATCAAATGAACATGGTTTGGCATTAGACAATACGCCCAAACCTGAACGTCCCAACGTGCGCAGTACGCTTGCAATAATTCTTTATAAACCCGGTAATCGTCGTCGCAGAAAAAAACGCGTTGTCTACGATTGCCGCGTTGGGTGACGTGGTGAGGGATATCTGGGACGACAACACGTGCCATTCTTGCCATTGCAAATCCTTTTGCTAAGCCAGAGTTTCTAACACCAAGATGATAGCGCAGTCTGATGAAATTTGACTACCTACTAGTGCCACGCTTCTAATTAAGTAATGTGTCCCCGGAATGGCAATCCGTTTTTAGCATTTTAGATAGCCGCCAAGGCACCACTCGGTGAGGTTTTCAAGGTGATCATTGCCCGCATCTTCTGATGAAAAATGGGACGCTTGGTCAAAAACGACTAAACGATTATTAGGGATTCGCTTTGATAAATAAGTTGCATTGTCGACGTACACGAACGGATCGAGTTTTCCCCAGGTGATGAGGGCGGGCACTTCGATTTTGCTCAGATGCTGATCGATCCATGGCAGATCTTGTTGATAAGATGCGAAATAACTTATCGCTGACCGGTGAGATTGGTTATCGTGGGTAATTTGGTAATACTCCTCTATCGCGCGCCCATTCGGTTTGTATTGATGATACCCATCGCTGACTGCGGTTCTAAAATTGGTTTTCATTACCGGTTTTTTATTTAGGCCATTTGCCATCCATCTGACCAGGCGAGATTTAATGACCATATTAAGAATTGGCGACATCTTTGGTGGATAGCTTCCCGGGCCATCAAAGATATTAATGCTCCTTAATCGGTTGCCGTTCGATATGGCCGTCGCGATAGCGATTGGTACACCGACATCTGGCCCAACCAGATGCGCTTTTTCGACATCGAAGTGATCGAACACGTGAATAAGTATCTCGCTTAGTTGCCGTGGCGACATCACGCTTTCCTCGGTTTTTGACAAGCCAAAACCCGGGATATCGAGAGCAAGTAGATCGAAATTAGCAGATAGTGGTAGCCAAAACCTTTCCCACAGACGAATGCTCTGCGGAAAACCATTCAGCAGCACAAGAGTCGGCGCGTTCCCTTTTGATTTCTTTGCGTAGCGAATGGCAAAATTTTTGATGTTGACAAACTGCGGAGCGAAAAGATCGGGATGTTGCGGTGATTCGTCCGACGCGTCGTTTTGCAATGCGCTATCAAGTTCATTCTTGCTCATCTCAGTATCCTCTAATTTCTGGAAAATGGATTAGTTACCGAGCAAGTGCTTTAATGACTTATGGTAACTAATATATACTAAGTTATTAAAAAGAATGTAACCTAACAAGAACGCACTTATACGTGCCTAGGTTACCAAGAGGTAACCTAGTGGATGAACACTATGGCAATAGAGACTAAAAACGGCAGAAGGCGTTTTGT
>JBCCFA010000391.1:0-4460 GCA_039029975.1 Pseudomonadota bacterium | reverse complement strand
GTTCGGATCCCAAAGGTCATAGTCGATGCCGTTTAGTACACCAAAGAGCAGGTGCTCTCGCCGTTTCAACACACCTTCTAGGCCATAACCCTGTTCGCTTGTACATATCTCTTTTGCATAGGTAGGGCTAACAGTGGTGAGGTAGTCAGCATAATTCAGCCCCGCCTTCATGAGCGACCAATTACCGTGAAATTCCATACCGTCGGGGCTCCAGTGGCTTGCGTCAAAGCCAAAGTAATCAAACTCTCCTTTGTTTGAAATACCCTGATAGGCCAGATTATGGATAGTAAAAATAGTTCGCGGACTTCGTGATTCATTGCGCAGTAGCGCCGCACATAAGCCTGTATGCCAGTCGTTAAGATGAACCACGTTAGGCTTCCAGTTCAATCCTGCTTCGTCCAAGCTTATTCGAGCGAGCGCACGCGAGAACTGTGCAAAGCGAAAAACATTGTCGCCCCAGGGCTCTCCGTTATCATCAAGATAAGGGTTAACACCGCGGGAAAAATAATCTTCGATTTTAAGAAAATAGATAGTAACGGCTGATTCGGTCGAAGCTTGCCAAATCTCCACGCATGCATTTGGATGGCTTAGATAAAACTCATTTATCAAGCGCGCATCACTCGCTTTCGCCATCGCGGTATCGTAGGCCGGCATCACGATCCGAACGTCGAGGCCAAGTGCTGTTAATGCCTCCGGCAGCGCGCCCGCTACGTCGGCAAGACCGCCTGTCTTCAGGTACGGAAATACTTCGCTGGCGGCAAATAAGATACTTTCTGTTTTCTGCACACTAAACTCCTTCAACCCAGTCTGTATCGTCTTGCGCTAGCAATTCTTGATCGCTAGAACTGCCAGGACCGGTTGATGGTGATAGCACCGTCCAGCAGGTTCTCGAACGGGCGTTTACTTGCACTATAGTTCGCATACTCAATGCGCCATTTGCCAGGGCGCCAATCGTAGTAACCAAACTGATAGTTATAGCGCACGGGTCGGCCACCACGGGTTGGCTTTGAGGCGGTGGTTCTAACATACCAACCTTTCCAAACTGTGAGTTGCATGGTGATGGAAACGCTACTTGCCTCAATGCCGCCTCTCATGGGTATATTCCAGCTTCCGGACAAACCAATTTTTAACTTCTGCAGCAGCTCTGATTTCACTTTGTAGCTGACCGTGCCAATTGCGCCCTCTTCGTCAAAACCATCTTCAAATAAGATTGGCCCCCAATGGTTTAATTGGAAGGACCACGTACCGGGGCGCCAATCGGAATAACCGATTCCCCAGGAATGGGCGAACTCCCCGGAAGCCGATGAATAACTGGGACTCCAACGTAAAAACCAGTTCTTTTTCGGCGCCCAAGAAAAACTGCCGGCAAAGCGATGACTCTGATCGCGGATAGGATGGGTATAGAGAAACGTCGCAGAAAGACCCAGTTTCTTCTTACGTTTTCCGTTTTCGTCATATTCGGTTCCAGTATCGATGTAAGGCGCCAAACCGAGCTCAGAAGCCGGGGTGGTAGTTGGCGTTAAGACAATTCCCCTCGTTGGTGCTTCGATTTTGCGGAAATCGACACGGCCCGACTTGTCGCGCGGAAGATCTAAGTCTGCTAGCTTCGGTCGATTATCAACAAAAAATTCCTCGAGGAAGCCCAATTTTTCCTCATCCGTAGTGTCGGCGCCGAGCGTATCCTGTGAGAGGTCTCCAGCTGGCTCTTCCGATTCCTTCGTGGCTTCCGCATTGAGCGGTCCTTGATTAGCTTGAACGTTATCTGCTGTTAAGGGATCGGCAGATTCTCGCACTGGATCGGTCGGTTCCTCAGCTGTGGCAATCTCACTGCCCGCGTCCGCGCTTTGGCCAAGTTCATCGCCCTCGGCATCGGCGCGCTCCACAAATTCGACGTCGGTGCCACGCTGTTCGGTAATAGACGCCCCATCAACTTCTGGCATAGGTTCGAGAGTATCAGGCGCCGGAGTTTGTACTACTTGAGGCGCTTGCGATTCGGCGCCCACCCTGGGCCCAAATGTTGGCGCCAGTAAATTTTTGTCCTCGACGAGATCTGCATGCTCTGTGTCGACGATGGCGGTTTCGCAAACGTTATCCCATTGATAGGGAAAACCACCGCCGGGTGTGGCTTGTTCAACTCGGTCCACTAAACGCCGACGAATAGACAACTCAGAAGGCTCCTCCAAAACGCGTCTGCCTGTCTCCGGGTGCGGAAAACAGCGCTCGCGATACGCCCCATGTAGAAATTGGTGATAAGCCCGCCGTCCAATAGTTAATTTATCTAATATCGTTGGAATATAGCGATCGTCGGGATCATTGTTAAAAAAACCCCATTTTCGATAACCTTCCCATTTAAACGGCGAATTATCTTGGGCACGAAATCGCAGCGGTTGTCCGTCGACTACCTCGATATCAAATAGCTCATCGTTCTCAATTAAATCGCAATAGTTCCATTGCAAGGCAACTCGTTCGCTGTAACTAGTAAGCTCTGGAAATTGTTCAATTGTTTTCAGTAAAGTCGATAGCACAATATCTACGGTTGCGGCATGTAGTTTGCGCTCCCCGCGATCTACTGATCCTTGCGGCAACTGATCTTCATATTCAGGCAAATCAAATAACTCAGAAATACTAGCGCGCGCTTCTTCAAGGGTTTGTGCGCAATAGAGCGCTTTCGCTTTTTGTAATAGCTGCGGACGCGATTGATTGGCGCTGACATTTTCCGAGACGAACAAAAGCAACGCCATCAGCGAACAGCTCGCACAATGCCTGAACTCTCTCGACATCCCTTTGTCCCGTATCCCCAGCGATTTGAGAGATCTCAGTGCCTCTCTCATTTAGTCGATATTTTTTGGCGAAAATGCCAATATCAATACCTATTCTATGCTTACGACGTATTGAAAAAAACTAAAACCACCAACAACGACTAGCGCTTATCTGCCCAGTTTTTAATCTATTCAGCGGTCTATTGTTCAGCCCATAACTAGCATATTCGATGCGCTACATGCGGCGCCGTTATCGGTCTCAATCGCACGTAGGGCTTCAATTACCACTCGCGGCTCGTCAAGCTCGTCCGCACATTGTTAGTAAAATGCTTTTTGAAGAACTTAGGAGACGCTATCGGCAGCATTGGCCCGGGTGAACGAGCAGCTAAATGTTCAATGGGAAATTCTAACGCAATCAGCTTTGCCGCTTTTTTGCGCCATTTTTTGTTTTCGAACGCTGCCGCTTATTGGTAGTGACCGGCATTTTGTACACTGGCAAAGTAGGCATGTTTACTGCCAATATTTTAACACGTGATTCGCTTTCCGTTGCCAACGAACGCGAGCTAAACCTATTTGTTATCTATCAAAGCCAACATATTCTTAGGTTTAAATTTTTCGGCCCAGGTTTCCGCGAAAGTGAGATCACCGCCACACAAAGAACACTCCTTAAACAGCGTCCCGTGCATCTTGAATAAAATGGTAGACAGGATGATCCCATTCGTATTCGCGGTGATAGCCTTGTTGTAACCTTTACCATCTTCGAAGACACCGGAGTACCAACCTTTTTCGGGGTGATAGGCGCTTTCGATCGCGTTTAATAATAATTTGGAATAGTCGGCGTTCGGATACAGCAGGGCCAGCGACATCGCTGCTTTTACGGAAACTGATTTCAGTTGATGATAATTAATCCCTTTGTCAGTAATGGTGTTCCAAGGGATACCCGCAGTAAATATTGTGTTGTAAACGAAGTAAGGTTTTCTATCGACGTTATCCTCGGATACCGCGGTCACAATACCTGTTTTCAACCAACGTTCTTTTTGAACTTGGAAAATATTTTTAATCAGCGCTCTGTTGCCCTGATCAATACCATGCTCCATGGCATCCAATGCATAGGATTCGGTTACAACATAGTTGTATGCACCTAACTCGCGCGGGTCTCGAGAGTCATAAGCTATCGGCACGTCATAAATCAAAACTGTGCTCTTGAATTTATTGTGATAGGTGGCGGAAATTTCTTGATTAAATCCTAGTTTGGCGAACACTTTGCCGGCGTATTGTTCATAACCTAAGCGGCCTTCCTGGACTGGCTTTGTTTGTTTACTCACTGGGTCTCGATAAGAACCATACATCTGACCATTGGCGATCAATTTCTCGAAATTCCAACGCATCATCACGTTTCGTGCCGCCAAGGTGTACTTAGGATGCCCTTGTGTCAGGATATTCAACCAAGCAGCGAGACGCGCTAAATCCAGCACCGAAACACCAATACCGTCTTCCGACGTCTTATTCAGGTAATCCACCATTTCGCCATTTTTAGTGTTATAGGCTTTATTTGGCGCGTAACCGTCGTATAGCTCAATAGTATTTAGCGTCTTTAAGATATTGGTAATCTGGTCATCAAACTCTTTTTGCGTGACCAGACAAAGCTCGCGCGCAGCGATGATGCCACCAAGCACCGAACCGGTATCCCACATGGTTGTG
>JBCCFA010000390.1:0-4463 GCA_039029975.1 Pseudomonadota bacterium | reverse complement strand
CGGATGCGCGCGATTATCGATTAGATAAAAGTAGGCCATATCGAAATCCGGGAACACGCTCCCGAACAGCGCAGCTGCTAGCAGCGGCCCGCGTGTCGAAACCGATGAATTGCAACACCGATAAATTAAGTAACCGGCGGGTAGGTGCCCAATGAACACTTTTTCTGCTCCGAAAAAGTGTCTATTGAACGCGATGAATATGGTCGAATTCCGCCCAAATTGGGGCAAATCGCCTGCATTGTCTGCCGACCTCGCTATTCTCCGGCTGCGACAACCGGCGAGGCGGATTCTAATGAAGAAATTTGGTCACCAAAGATAAGAACTCCGTTTTTTAGCCGCGCAATTAAAGGAAAATGGATAGTCAAAAAAAACACAAGGTCTGGGTGCGAAGCTAGTGTGTCCGAATATTCAAATGTCTAGACCACGTCCGTTATTAAAATTTCTACTTACTTGAGACGCGGACATCCTTTTATAACCTAGTCAATGTCGAGCACAACTTTTCCTTCCACTTTCCGGGCTGCAACATGTTCTATTGCGGCACCAGCCTCCGCCAATGGGTATCGCGCGGAAATGTGAGCGTCTATTCGCTTATCGACGGCTAGTTCACACAGCTCGCGCATATTCAATCGCGCCTTTACCGGGTCGGAAATGATCCAGTTTCCAAGAAAAACACCTAGTACATCGCAGCGCTTGATTAAAATTAGATTAATGGGGATTGCGGGAACCGGTCCGCTCGCAAAACCCACTACGAGAAATCGACCACCAGGACGCATACTTCTAAAAGCAGCAACGCCCAAGTCTCCACCTACGGGGTCATAGACGACATCAACGCCGTGACCACTGGTGAGTTCTTTAACGGCATCTCGCAAGTTTTCCGTGCGGTAATTAACGGTCTTATCTGCACCGTATTTTTCGCAAAGCGCGAGTTTTTCCGGGGTCGAAGCCGCCGCAATAACAGTCGCGCCCATGACTTTTGCGAGCTCAACTGCCGCCAAACCAACACCGCCGGCGGCGCCGAGTACGAGTAGTGTTTCTCCTGGCTTGAGAACGGCGCGATCTTTCAGCGCATGATAAGAGGTGCCGTGCGAAACGCAGAAACCCGCCGCCTCAGAAAAACTTACCTCGTCCGGTATTCTCCAAGTCGTAATCGCATCGATGGCTAGCTCCTCCGCGAACGCGCCGGCGGCCATCGGATGGACCATGACGCGATCACCGGCTTGGAGTTCAGTGACTGCTGTACCGACTTCGGACACGATTCCGGCGCCCTCCAATCCAGGCGAGAACGGAAATGGCGGTTTGAATTGGTACTTTCCCTGGATAATCAGCGAATCGGCGAAATTCACCCCTGCCGTTTTCATTTGAACCAGAACTTGTTCCGGTTTTAACGTGGGAGACTCGCATGACTCGAGAACTAGTTCATTTGGTTGACAGAACTGTTTGCATAAAACTGCTCGCATATGGAAATCTCGATAATGGCTCTAACGCAATCTTACCCGTAAAACGCGTGTCGCAAAATCGAGAGACGAGAGGTGCTAATAATCGTTAGGTGGGCTTTCCGGTCTACAGCGGGAGATAAACCTCTGTTTTTATCGGTTTGTCCATTTTGGCGATTCGTTTTGCCTTCAAATTTAATGACTGCAACAACATTTGAAACCCGCTGACGGGGTCGGACAGTTCTTTTGTGTTAATTTCGAATCCTTCTAACGCCTGCTCCTGAATGTCTGAGAGCTCTCCTTCTAACTCGTAGACGGCACTGATTAGATGATCCACATTCATTCGCTCGTTAATAAATACTAATTTGTCACGGACTGATTCCCACTCGTCAGCACTCATATTACCTTTTTCCGCGAGTCTGCGGCGCGCCCGGTCAACATAGACGTCTACCGTATAAGACTCGCCCATTTCCACCAGCTGTTCCATGAGCTCCTCGGTGACATCAATACCGATAGAAGACAACAGCTGTTGCGTTTTATCGCTTCGCAGTTGGTCCTCGCGCCAACCCCATTCAGCGATATCTTCATAGCATGTTTGAAAATAATCTTTTGCGTCTTTGATCTTGATCACCGTGCTACTTTTCGGCAGCTCAGTTTTTAGTGCTTTGATGAGATCTCTTATGGAGTTTGCATCCTTGTGGACGATGAGATGATTCCCGGGTCTTTGTTCGTAAATTGCGTGTGGGTTAGAAGTGAGGCACAGCGTACCGCCGCGTAATTGACAGGAAACTTCGTAGATAAATGTAACCGCGTCTTCGTCTAAATCGGAAAATGCCTCGTAGATCACCGCCACGGCGAGATCTTTACAGTTCCACATGGATATCCGAATTGTCGCGTGCCCGTTGTATACACAAAAGTATCCGATGTGGCGCGCGCCAGTCTTTTTTAGTTCGGACTCCGCGTATTCAAGCTGCTCGGTTTCTTTCCAGTCCTTGGCGCTGGCAGGTATCAGCTCCATATCGATTTGAGGTAATACTGACATCGCTTTAGCAATGTCTGAATTGGAAGCAGCCTTAGCCAAGCGGTAAATTTTCCATCCGAAATAAGCAACTATGCCTACGACGAGTAGAAATATCACACCTAGAATCTGCAATATCATGAGCTTTCGACTCCCTTGTCGGCTTTGGAGGATCGATTTCGCATCGCCATCCAGGCCTTTGCTATTACGTCATGATCAGCACCCGGAGTGGCGCTGCTTGCGTAATATTTAGCCTGTTTTGCGTAATTTGCCACAAAAAATGACGGTTTCCAGGGGGCGGGCAAGGGTAAATCGTGCGCCGTGTCGCATCAATCGTCGGTTACCAGTTCTTGCGCTGGGGTTTCTCCCTGGGCGGGCATAGTGACTAAGGAGGTTGGAATCTCTGCAAGATCACTCAGGGGATTTGCGAGCGGCTCTTCGAAACGCGATGAAGGCGATAACTAGACAGAGTACGGCACCGCCAAAAAATACAATCCGGGCAATGAAAACATTTACGCGCAGCGGGATGAATGGGATGCCGCCAGAAAAATGCTCGGCCGATCCGGCAGACGATACCCAAGCGCCCGCAATACTGAACAGTAAGCAAATCGTACCCGCAAGTAAATCAGCAAACCGACCGTGATTTGCGAATAAGACCAGCAGGCTGCAAAGAATTAGAATACTGCCAAGTAACCCAACCACCCACATGGGCGCATTGAGTTCCAGCTCATCGGCAGGCAATACGCCAAACGCTAACAAAAGCGAGTAGATTCCTAGGCCGCTAACAATGAATGCGAAAAATAGTCTTGAACGAGTAAGAATTAACATTGTGATCGCTAAATTGCTGGCGTATCTAGCCGCCGGTAGGTCCCTTTTTGTTTCGCTGTGACTTTAATAAAGTGCCCTTTCAATAGAGCTTATGAGAAAATTCTTTCCATCGTCACGTTCGCGCGTGCGTAGATCGGATGCTGACCTTCGCGGACAGTGACGAAATCATGCTTGGCGTATAAAGCCATCGCAGCGCTGAGCTTTGAATTAGTGATTAGATAGACTTTGCGCGCATTGATTTCTTCTAGCGTGTCCAAACAGGCTCGCATCAATAGATGTCCATGACCTCGACCGTGAAACCGCGGCGTGATCGCCATGCGCGCTAGCTGATAGACGCCATTGCCTTCGTTGAACAGCGCGCAAACACCAATGACTTGAGACCCAAAAACTAAACTGAATACGAAACCGCCATTATCTATAATTGACTCAGGATCTGCGGCCAATCGACGGTCCGACTCTTCCAATTCAAAATAAGTCGTAATCCATTGCTCATTCAAACGAATGAAATCGTCGAGCAACGATTTTTTGTTAATCAGAATGTCTAATTTTTCGTTCAAGATTCTTTGCTAGCATTTTCAGACTGTGCCAATTGGCGCTTCCGGTGATACGCGCATTAACTTGCCTACTTGATTTTTCAAACAGGACATATCCGGCTGCAAGAAAATAGTTGAAGAATCTAGCGCCCATACGATTTAGTACATCGTATTGCCATTTTTAGTTTCATCGGGAATTGATTGAATTGCGTCCCAATGCTCAACAATTTTGCCTTGTTCGTCGAACCGAAAGAAATCCATTGTTACGTACTCTTCATTTCCGGGCCAAATCTGGCGCGTATGAAGCGCAACTAAATCCCCTTCAGCAACAGCTCGAACAAAATCAATCGTTTTGTCTGGGTATTCTTCTGCCATTTCGCCGAAGTAATCGATAAATGCTTGTTTTCCGTCGGCGACCAAGGGATTGTGTTGTTTGTAATGCTCACCAATGTATTTTTTGACTGCGGCTTCAGGATCGCCCAGATAGGCAGTGCGATAAAACGCGATTGCGTTACGTTTATTCATTTCTAGATTTTGTTTCATTTTAGAGCCGCCTTGAGTTGCTCTTTTACCTAAAACGACATATCCGGAAGCGTCAATTTTGCCGCGGATGATTCGCGACAGCCTGCCCCTTGATATTGATATATAAAT
>JBCCFA010000389.1:0-4475 GCA_039029975.1 Pseudomonadota bacterium | reverse complement strand
GGATTATCAAGGGGACTAATGAACCACTAAGAACATGAAAGAAAAGAGGCTCTTGATTTTTAAGTAGCCATCATGTTTTTTCAGCCTGAATCAAATACTACAAGGACTACAGGAACACAAAAGTTTATTTGATAGCTTTGCGCTAGAGGTCGAATACCTAACTGGTCGACGCGTTTCTTCTAGAAAGCCAGGCCCAAAGACAAAAATGCACGAGTCTTTACTCTTACCTCAAATTCTCAGGATGTTAACTAACTTTTCTCGCTCACTAGGATGCCTATCGTTTCTGCCCATTCCCGGGGAGGCTATACGGTATTTTTCGCCCAGCAAACGGCGCAGAAAGCGATGCCAGTTCGTGTCTGATTCGGCATCAAGTATCTCTGGTTGGCGGCTTGTCCGTTACTAATTGAAAAGCGACTCTCCACGCGTGCGAGTGACGGGATAAAAGGTAATAAATTTTTCGTCCTGTTAAGGACATAGCGATAGGTAGCTTAACAATGGCGGGTTATGGCCTCATTACCGATGCCGTAGTTGCCACCAATTGGGTGACCTGCTGCCGCTTGAAAAGCCCACATCTTGCGACGATTCCATACAAAAACTTACAACTTCGCGTCCCTAGGTTACGCGATGTTTGGCTAAAGTTTCCCCGGTCGAAAACACTAATGAATCGGAGTGGAACTATGAAAACGCGTTTAATCGCAAGCGCAATTATTTTAACTTTAGCTAGCCAGAGCAGCTTTGCGCGGGGCGGCAAGCGACCATCGTTCGAAGAGATTGATGCGAATGCGGACGGTCAAATATCGCTAGAAGAGTTTCAGGCATTGTCGGCGCAGAAATTTACTCAGATCGATAGTAATCAAGATGGATATATTCAATTGGAAGAAATGAAAGCGGCGCACTCTGGCCGCAGAGATAGACGGATTTAATAAATCGGTTCTCAAATGCGCTAGCCGGAAAGCTTAGAAATTTACCACCCGCGGTGAATTAGACGGCTTGCTAGCGGAAATCAACGCTGCGATCCCAATCAATCAATTTGCCGTTTGGTCGTCATTACTAGGGCGAACCAATGAGCGTACGGAGCGCGGCACAGTGAAAGATATTTTAAATGAGAAGGTATTTACATGAGATTATTACTAATAAGTTCGGTATTAAGTGCGAGTATTCTTGGACACTCGGTCAACGCTGATGAATCCGGCACTAGCGGTTATTACGCGCGATTATTTGGCGCATATGCGAGTCTTGATGAAACAGATTACGGGTCGAATTTGGGTCGGCTTACTACGGAATTCGACGACGGGTTCGTTGTTGGGGGTGCGGTAGGTTTAGACACTAATTGGATCGACCGCGAAACGAATGCCCTACGGCTTGAATTGGAATACACGTATAGAGAGAGCGATGTAGATGCTCATCAGTTAGCTGGGGTGGATTTGGCTGGCAGCAACGGGGAGTTTAACGCCAACGCTTTCATGACGAATGTGATATTTGATATGTTCAAAGAGCGGCCGATATCTGCCTATATTGGCGGAGGCATTGGTGTTGCATTTGTGAACTTCGATGATTTTTCGGTGTCGGGCACTCGCGTTCTTGATGATGATGAGGCGGTATTTGCCTACCGAGGAATTGCAGGAATTGAATATGCGATAGATAACCAATGGTCATTGTTCGGGGAATATCGTTACTTCGGCATGGAAGAAGCAGACGTGACGTTATCACCCGATGCTGGCGGATTGGAAAGACATCTCGACATGGACAGTCACAATTTCGGTGCTGGCCTGCGTTTGCAGTTCTAGGGGCTTGCATACTGGATGTGCTGCAATGCGCATTTTGGGTCGTTGCGAAATAGCACATCACAGACGCGCGTTGAGTTGCAAGAAAGGTAGGAACGGCGTGGTCACCCATATCAAGCGGTTTGCATGGGCACTCAATCTGAATATTCACTTTCACACGCTGTTGCTCGATGGCGAGTACGTCTACCGTCTCAATGGATCAGCCCGGTTCCGTTTGGGCAGGGCATCGACGGGCGCCGAACTCACCCAATTGGCTTGGACCATCGCCCATCATGTGAGCCGCTATTTGGAACGGCAAGGGCTGCAGGAACGGGACGCTGAGAGCAGCCATCTGGCCTGCTCCGTCCCGGTTTTATTTCTGCGAGCCCTCAGCGCAGCTTATCGACGCTTTGCCTGCGCCCTCATTACATTGAAAATTATTACCAGTCCGACCAGCGCTAGCATTAGATGTGGTATTGGGACTTGTTTCACTGTTGCCGCATTCGAGGCACCAAAGGGAATATCTACCACAACTGGGTCATGGTCTGAACTCCGCCACTGATCGGCTGCGTATAAAAGCAGGTTATCGGGCTTTGCCTCACTGGCGGCTTCACCGGTATCGTTGATAGTGTCGTTATAGTCAAGCAGGTCGGCTTCGTCGGCGTTGATGTGCCAGACGCTGGCTTTCGGATTGATGGCACTCAATCCGCGCAAGAAGATGTAATCTAGGCTGCCCAGCAGACCGTCGAATACAAAACTGTAATCGCCCGGGTTAATGAGGTTGGTGTAGCCGCGGCCTAGTAATGTTTGGATAGTAGTCTCGGCCGCGTAGCTATTAAAATCGCCCGCCAACACGATCGGGGTACCTTCGGCCAGCGTGGGTTCAACGACGATGTCGAGAAAATCGTCGATAATACCTGCGGCCATGTTGCGGGTATTACTGCAGCCGCCTTGGCCATCGTTGAGGTCGGGGTCACCTAAGTCGCTGCAGTTTGCGGATTTGGCAACGAGATGAGTATTGGCGACTACAATTTGTTCACCACTGCTCGTGTGTTCAAATACCTGAATGACAGTGGGGCGATTACGGTCATCGTGATAACTCGGGTTAAAGGCGTTGTCGACAATGAAATGATCGCCCACGGGTGTAACGCTGCCCCGATAGATTAATCCGACGGCGATTGCCTGTTCAGCGAGTAAGCCGGTATCAACAAAATTCCACGCACCGCCGCACGTATTGGCGACGGCTACTGTGAGTAATCCCAAGGTCGCACCCGACGGATTCTGGATCTCTTGCAGTGCGATGATGTCGGCGTCTAGCTCACATATTGTGGCGACGATTTTATCGAGCTGGCGTTGCAACTCACTGGCTGAATCCGCGCCACGACAATCAAACGCAATGTTTGGTGGGCCGCATACGCCAATGTTAGTTGCAGTAGTGTCTATGGTGGCAAAGAAGTTGTTGACGTTCCAACTGGCGAGGCGGAGCGCGCTCTCGTCGCGCGCCGGTGCATCGGGTCGCGGTTCGGGACGGGTAAAAGTTGGCGTCACGACTTCTAACACCGGTCGTAGCCGCCAGTTGCCAAAATTAAAATCCATAATGCCGATTAGTCCGCTAATGCGGTCGCCACCGCGTAGGAAGTTAGCCGAGCTAAAGCCGGGTACGGGGTGAAAAATGTTCAAATCCTCAATTAACGCTTGCACACTGCCGTTGGCATCGTCATCCAGTATCACTTGGCTCACGGCAATGTTGTCGAGAAACGCATCGTAGGCAACCGAGTTTGGCGGGTTGACCTGCGTGAACTGGAATGCACTGCTGGCGCGTAGTAAGACTTCACCAAAATTCGTTAGGCGATGGGTCCCGGTGACCTGCAGTTCGTCTGGGAATCGAACCAGCATACCTTCGTAGCGTTCGTAATCGTCCAGGCTGCTGACCGGTAAGGTGATGGATTCCGGCACCGGCGGAGCACCACTACCGGTGACGACGACCGATCCCTCACTCGTCGCCTCGATCGCGGTCATGCCGAAGCGCTCGGCTACGCTGCCGCTAACCGTAACTAGGTCACCGACCGTCACCACGTCGGGGCAAGTACTGCAAAATACGAAAATACCTTCTGATGTGAATAGGTCGGAATCTGGCGTTAAGGACTGCAGGAAAAAGCCTTGGAGTTGTCGCGGATGCAAGCTGCTTGAGGCAGCTACGCCTTGGAAGTCACCGACGACTATTCCGCTGGTCGTAACCGTTTGGCCAACCAAGGCGCTGGCATTGCCATTACCTTGAATGGTTGAGATGGGTGTTTGCCCAGCAAGATTAGCGAGCGCGTTTGCACTAAAAAGCCAGTTTAAGACGAGCAATGCGGCGATTTTCGTGATCTTCATTGACTAATTTCTCGCGGAACAGAAACACAGTGATCGTCAGTATAAATACCCGACACACGTACCGCCGCGAAATGCTACCGATTCCGACCGCCGGTAAGGCATTAGGATAATAACTACGAATGATCCGATTTCGCTATCTGTGATATCAGGGAACAGAAAACTTATTCGATCCCCAAGCATCGATGGGTTCCGATATGACTATCGATGCTTAAATATAACGCCGAAATTCTAAAACCTTATGACCGTTGAAGAGTATTACTCGGCGTTCGCCGCGCTCATAGCAGAACAAGGCGGGGAATTGCCGGGTTAGGTTCAACGGGAATTTGAAGAATTTCT
>JBCCFA010000388.1:0-4481 GCA_039029975.1 Pseudomonadota bacterium | reverse complement strand
TCGAACCCTCGGTAGCCATCTGCAATGGCCGATTCAACTTTGTGTAAGTAAGCTGGCCAATCAACATAGGGCATAAATACGCGCGGTTTACCCGGAATATTAGCGCCGTACTACCAATTGTCGCAGGCGCTCCAGAGCGTTCGCTCCGCCGCACGAGTCACCTCTTCTAACCATTGTTGCTCAGCCACCGGATCGGCGTCGATTTCCATGATCTCGTTGTCGCAAAGATATTGAATGAATTCGCCAATCCAATTGACTTGTTTTTCACAGGTAGCCACCATGTTTGTCAGCACCGACGGGCTGCCGGGACCGGCTACAAAAAACATATTCGGAAAACCGTTTGATACCAAGCCAAGATAATTGCGCGGACCGTCTAACCATTTGTCCTTAAGTTTGGCCCCACCCTTTCCACGAATATCGATTCTATTTAAGGTACCCGTTATGGCATCAAAACCCGTGGCAAAGATTAAGCAATCAAGTAAATATTCGCGTCCGTTCACAACGACACCGGCGTGCGTCATTTGCTCAATACCGTTCTGACTCGCATCAACTAAGGTCACATTGTCTCGGTTATAAGTTTCGAAATAACCGGTATCAATACAGGGGCGCTTACATCCATAAATGTGCTTGGGTTTAAGCAATGCAGCCAACCCTTCGTCTTCAACAATCTCATCAATCTTGTCCTTGATGAAGTCGGAAACCGTTTCATTTGCGGCACGACTGACCGTCGAATCGCGAAACGCGAGTAATAGCGACATACCCCCCTCTTGCCAACGCTTCTCGTACTCTGCTCGGCGTTCTTCATCGCTCACCTCAAACGTTTTGGGGGCGTGCTTATCTAGACGAATATCGATAGCGAGTGGACGCTGGTAATTTGCCGCGCGGAATTCTGCGTAATTGCTTTTTATTTTCGCTTCATAGTCAGGATCGGTAGGCTCATTACGGGCGGGGGTGGAATATTGGGCTGTGCGTTGAAAAACGAATAATTCTGCCACCTTTTCAGCGATGGTCGTGATTGTTTGGATACCGGTAGAACCGGTACCGATAACGCCAACACGTTTTCCTGTTAGTTCAACGCCTTCCTTTGGCCACTCGGCCGTGTGATAGAGCTCGCCAGCAAATTGCTCTATCCCAGTGATATCTGGCAGCTTAGTTGTCGACAAACAACCACTCGCCATCACGCAATATTTGGCGCGATATGTTTTTCCGTCATCACTTTTTACATGCCAAATTGCTGCCGCCTCGTCGTACTGCATCTGCACAATTTCTGTGTCGAAGGCGATGCATTCTCTTAACGCAAATCTGTCCGCAACATGATTGCAATAATCCAGTATTTCCGGTTGGGCCGCATATTTTTCGCTCCAATGCCAATCCTGCTGAAGATCTTCAGAAAATTGATAGCTGTACTCAAGACTCGGCGCGTCGCACCGCGCACCAGGATAGCGGTTCCAATACCAGGTGCCACCAACATCGCTGCCGCGCTCGAACCCTTGTACTGAAAAACCCATTTCCCGAAGTTTGTAAATTGCAAACATACCGGAAAATCCGGCACCGACCACAATTGCGTCGAGTTCTTTGGAATCGTTAGTTAACATGATTTAATTACTGAATCGTCGTTTAAGCAATATCTAAGGTCTTGCATCATAGTACAATTATCGCGCGAGTGTTTTTTGAACCGATGCTAACTCACCCAAAAAAATCATCTGGGGCCAAGGCCATGGACCGACCTGCCGAGCAGAAATCCTAAATGAAAAAGTATCGAGGCATTTTGTTTGATCTCTTTGCCACACTCGCGCTTTGGCATCCTGAGAAACTCCCGAAGTTTACCTATCAAGGGAAAACGACACCATCAACGATGGGTGAGTTAAAAAAATCCGTCGTCGAGCTAGTTAAGAAAACGACTTTTGATGAGTTTTATGAGGCGTTTACACAGGTGAATCAAGCGCAATCAGCATTCAAGGCACAGCACAACAAAGAGATTTCATCACGCACCCGATTTAAAAAAACCTTGTTGGATATCGGTTACGACGAGGATCAACAAACACATGATATTGCCGAGCAGCTATCTCTCAAACACATGGCCTTGCTTTCATCAGTGGTGAAAATTCCCGAAACTTACGGGCCGTTCCTGCGTGAATTAAAAACGGACCATCAACTCGCTTTGGTTTCAAACTTTGATCACTACCCTACCGCACATAAAATTTTAGAACGCGACGGTATTAGTCATCACTTCGATAGCATATTAATCTCCGATGAGCACGGCTACCGCAAACCGCATCCGAAAATATTTGATGACGCCCTAAGCGCATTGGGCTTAAATAAAGACGACGTATTATTCGTCGGCGATTCTTGGGATGACGATGTGGTGGGTGCGCAAACGCTCGGCATCGACGTCGCGTGGATAAATCCGAAGAATAAGGCGCACGGCTCGACGGGACACAAACCAACGCTCGAAATAAATTCAATCTTAGACTTAAAGGCACGACTACTATAAGGAACTCTGAAGGTAGAGACTATGAATAAGCCAACCCAGTTCAATTCAGCCTATCAGCAAGCCCAATACATTGGCCCACTCCAAGAAGAGATCGCGGCGCAAGCGCTTGCCGCCGACCAATCTCGCTCCGTAGACGGTAACGTCATCGAGCAAATTAAATCTAGTAACGTCATGCGGATCTCGGCGAGCTCGGAACTCGGTGGCCTGGATGAAAGTATTTGTGTCATTGCTGATGAGTTGAGCGCAACGGCCGCGGCCTGCACCTCGACGGCATGGTGTTTGTGGAACCATCTATGCACGTTCCATTTCTTTTGTGGTCTACTCGGACCGAGCAACCAAGAATTTCTCAAGAATATTACCGAGCAGCACGAATGGGTGTGCTTTCCCGCCGGCGCAAGCTCGCAGGTGGCAGGAGACGTTAATGGTGATTCGCTTGTCCTTAACGGCGTGGCAGCTTTCGGATCGGGCGCGCGTTATGCAGAATGGGCCGGCGTGATTTATAACGCCGGTGACGACGATGCGCCCGATCACAAATTCACGATGGTCGACCTCAGACAATCGGCTGTGAGAATTGAACCCACTTGGGAAGCGATGAGCGTCCGTGCCTCAGCGACCGATCATATTTACTATGAGAATGCCACTGAATCCGCTGCGCGCAGCGTGCCTTTTCCAGAAACGTCTCGCGAGGTGATGCGCGATCCCGAGTATCCGGTCATCCATCCTCGATATCGCGAAGATTGGGTTGCGCTATCAGTGGTCTGGCTGGGCGCCATGGCAGTGGGTGTCGCCAACAGTAGCTTAGAAGAAACAGCGAACAATATTCGTGACAGATACGCTATCTTCGGTACCAAGATGGCAGAACGCCCCACGATTCATGTGAACTTAGGCAGGGCCCGTGGACTTATCAATGCGGCGCGCGATACCGTTTATGCCGCATGCCAGGAAACCGATGCGCGAATCGCCAATCGACAATCGCCTTCTGAAATCGATTATTGTCGGCAAACTTCAGCCGGTACCCAAGCCGTATTACTGTGTGATGAAGCCATGCGTTTAATCTTGCGCGTGCTGGGCGGGAATGGCTTGCGCGAGAACACCGATTTCGAGAGACGTTATCGCGACTTTCAAGCCATGCCCTTGCATATCAACGGCCACCAAGACCGGATCACAGAACTGACTGGTCGCCACTTATTGGGTTTAGAGAATAACAGTCCCATTTAATTTTGCATCGCCGGACCAACGCGCCCGTGTTCTTAAAGCCGGTGAGTAGTTGTTCACGCTCCTAAGCAATACTGAGGTGTTAGATCTGGCTCAGCTAATTTAGCCGTTTCTATGATCTATACTCTGATGAAGAGATTTTTGATGGCTTTGAGCGCGAAGCAATAAAAGGACTGATCACTATGGCCGATAAGCAGTTTCACGTGGTTTTCAAGGGCGAACTGTTGAAAGGTGCCAGTGCCGAGCAAGTCAAAAATAACTTAGCCAAGTTGTTCAAGACTGAACCCGCGAAACTCGATCACTTGTTCGCCGGAAAACCGGTCATCATAAAAAAGGACCTTGATCGTGCCGGGGCGGATAAATATGAAGCTGTCTTGAGACGCGCAGGCGCCGTCATTCACCTGGTTGAAGCGAAGGCGGCGGATACCGCGGCAGCCAAAGCACCAGAAGTTATACCACCACGCCGTGCAGAACGTCCACCGACTGGACCTCGACGCGGTCGCGCAGCAGCCGGTGCAGCGCGTGTCGGGACGATGCGCGAAGCAGACCCTGCTCGTTCGCCGACGCGACGAGGGAGAGGGTTCGCGGGAGCGGCTCGGGAGCCACGACGGCGTCCTCCAGGGGGGGCCGCGGCGGGGTCTCCGGGGATGCGGCGTCGGGGGGGGCGGCCAGAGCCGAGGGGGCCGAGCCGAGGAGGGCGACGAGGACCAGCAGCAGACAGCGCATGGCAGCACCGTAGCGGGCCGCCCGCCCGGCTCGATCGCGCCGGCGC
>JBCCFA010000387.1:0-4482 GCA_039029975.1 Pseudomonadota bacterium | reverse complement strand
TACACTTCAGCATCCCATCAAATTTCAGGTGGTCTTTTGAGGTAGTGCAAGTGAGACCAAAAGCCGTTCAATTTCGCCCCTAAGCGCTTGACCTGATGGGAAATTACCAGTAATTTGGCCGGCTACCTCCGAATCAAAGCGAGTGGCCGTAAACCGGTCCAGGGCTGCGGTCGAGGAGGTTATCTGCAGGCGACGCACAACGGGTAAGTGCCACCGTGAGTAGCGGCGAGCCCCAGGCGCCTCGACGGGATGCGCGGCCCCTGGTCAGCATGGGCTCGGATATTCCACTATAACAAACCGCAAATCGGCTGCAGGCCCACTTGGCTATTGCAAAGGGAGTGGGTGCTATCAAGGCGGCGTGCTGCGGGACCTGCTAGGAATGCAACATAGGTTGAGAACGCAAATAGCGGAACGTAGCGAGCGGCTATAGAAATTATTTAAAGCATAAAGGTAGTTGTAAGGTGAGCGAGAGAATACGAGGTGCAGAAATATTTGTCCGTGCGCTTGCGGATGAAGGGGTCGAATACGTCTTTGGTTATCCGGGCGGCGCCGTACTACACATTTATGATGAGGTGTTCAAGCAAGACAGAGTTAAGCACGTTTTAGTTCGCCATGAACAAGGCGCGACGCACGCGGCCGATGGCTACGCGCGCGCAACCGGCAAGCCGGGCGTTGTGCTAGTAACTTCTGGCCCTGGCGCAACAAACTGCGTCACCGGCATTGCTACGGCTTATCTCGATTCAATTCCGCTTGTGGTTTTTACCGGGCAGGTATCGACTGGCCTAATAGGTAACGATGCTTTTCAAGAAGTGGATTGCATAGGCATTACTCGCCCCTGTGTTAAACACAATTTTCTCGTCGAACGTGTTGAAGATCTCGCCGAAACGATAAAGAAGGCGTTTTATGTTGCAATGTCTGGCCGTCCCGGACCGGTTGTTGTGGATATTCCGAAAGACGTCACGGCAAACGAAACGGAATACCACTACCCGACATCAGTTGACATGCGTTCTTACCGGCCAAATACCAAAGGCCACCCAGGACAAATTAAAAAAGCGGTGCAATTAATCCAGAGCGCCAGGAAGCCGATGATTTATACCGGTGGTGGCGTCGTCCTAGATAATGCTGCCGAGGAATTAACCGACTTCGCGCGACTGCTGGGTTTCCCCGTAACCAACACCTTGATGGGCTTGGGCGCGTACCCGGCGAGCGATCCGCAGTTCGTCGGCATGCTTGGAATGCACGGCACTTACGAAGCAAATATGGCCATGCATCAATGCGATGTATTGATCGCCATTGGAGCGCGCTTCGACGATCGTGTAACCGGCGACCTTGAGAAGTTTTGCCCCGAGGCAAAAATTATCCATATCGATATCGATCCGTCGTCGATTTCGAAAAACGTGTCAGTGGATGTGCCTATTGTCGGCAGCGTGTCTAACGTATTGTCTGAAATGAACCGTTTGTTGTCTGCCGACAAAGTTGAGCGCGTCGAGGAAGAAACCGATCCCTGGTGGCAGCAAATCAACGAGTGGCGAAAACTCGATTGCCTTAAATTCGACCGCGACAGCGACCAAATTAAACCGCAAGCCGTCATCGAATCGGTACATCGGGTGACAAAAGGCGATGCCTATGTCACTTCCGACGTTGGCCAACATCAAATGTGGGCAGCTCAGTTTTATGGTTTTGACAAGCCGCGTCGGTGGATAAATTCCGGTGGCCTAGGCACGATGGGTTTTGGTTTGCCCGCTGCAATGGGCGTGCAATTCGCATTTCCCGATTCGGAGGTTGTCTGTGTAAGCGGCGAAGCATCGCTAGTTATGTGTATTCAGGAATTGTCTACGTGTCTCCAATATGGGTTACCGATAAAAATCGTCAGCCTCAACAACCGGTACATGGGCATGGTGAGACAGTGGCAAGAATTTTTTTACGATCGTCGCTATTCGCACTCCTACATGGATGCCTTACCCGATTTTGTGAAGCTGGCAGAAGCGTACGGACACGTTGGCATGCGTATTGAAAAACCTGGTGATGTGGACGCAGCGCTCAACGAAGCTTTTGCGCTGAAAAACCGTCTAGTGCTGATGGATTTCGTGACTGACCAAACTGAAAATGTGTATCCAATGATCGCCGCCGGGAAGGGGCAACATGAGATGCATTTGGCGCCCGATAATCGAGAACTCGCGTGATCGAACGGCACACACTCTCTTTACTGCTTGAGAATGAAGCGGGTGCGCTGTCTCGCGTTGCAGGTTTGTTTTCTGCACGTGCGTATAACATCGAGTCGTTAACGGTGGCACCCACAGAAGATCCCTCGGTGTCACGAATGACGGTGGTAACAAGTGGATCACCGCAAATCATCGAGCAAATCACGAAGCAGCTAAACAAGCTCGTCGATGTGATTCGATTAGTCGATCTAAACGACGGTGCCCACATTGAGCGTGAGCTGATGCTTGTTAAAGTCCGCGCAACAGGGAACGAGCAGCGTGACGAAATGAAGCGCTTGATCGATATTTTCGGCGGCAAGATAGTTGATGTCACCGAGTCGGTTTACACCGCGGAAATCATAGGTGACGCTGAGTCCCTAGATGCTTTTATCGAGGTTGCTACCAACAACCGAATTTTAGAAGTCGTTCGTTCTGGCGCGCTCGGCATTCTACGCGGCAACAAGGCTTTACGTCCTTGAACCAAAATATCTACGCTCGATAAGAAAAGCAGATAATTACTGTCTCTATCAATATACACAACCCATCACATTAGAATAAATCGGAAAAGTACCATGAGTTTGAATATCTATTACGACAAAGATGCAGATCTCGCACTAATACAGAGTAAGAAAGTTGCAATTATCGGCTACGGTTCGCAAGGCCATGCTCATGCCAATAACTTAAAAGATTCGGGCGTGTCTGTCGTTGTGGGTTTACGCGAAGGCTCTAGCAGTTGGGCAAAGGCCGAGGCTGCTGGCTTGGAGGTGAAATCAATCGGCGATGCCGCGGCGGCCGCCGAGGTAGTGATGATATTGGCGCCTGATGAACATCAGGGTGATCTCTACCGTGAAGAAATTGCCCCCAACATCCCGCAAGGGGCTGCGCTAGCTTTCGCCCATGGCTTCAACATTCATTTTGGTCAAGTCGTCCCTCGAGAAGATTTAGACGTCATCATGATTGCGCCGAAAGGTCCTGGACATTTAGTACGGTCAACGTTTCAACAGGGCGGTGGTGTCCCTTCTTTGATCGCAGTTGCGCAAGATGCGTCAGGTCAAGCGAAAGAAGTCGCATTGTCTTATTCTGCAGCGAATGGCGGCACCCGGGGTGGCGTGATTGAAACAAGCTTTAAGGAAGAAACAGAAACCGATTTGTTCGGTGAACAAACGGTCTTGTGCGGCGGCGTATCTGAACTCATCCAAGCCGGTTTCGATACGCTTACTGAAGCAGGTTACGCGCCCGAAATGGCTTACTTTGAATGTTTGCACGAATTAAAGTTGATCGTAGATCTAATCTATGAAGGTGGCATTGCGAACATGCGTTACTCGATATCAAATACCGCCGAGTATGGAGACTTTAGCCGCGGTAAACGCATTATTGGTGAAGAAAGCCGGGCGGCGATGAAAGAAATTTTGGCGGAAATTCAAAATGGTGAGTTTGCGCGAGAATGGATTGGCGAAAATCGTACCGGCACGTCGGTACTCCAGGCTAAGCGCCGCTTAGCGAAATCGCATCCGATTGAAGAAGTCGGCGAACGCTTAAGGGCCATGATGCCGTGGATCAAAGAGAATCAATTGGTAGACCGAAGCAAGAACTAAAGTTTAGATAGACGTCTAGAAAGAATTTAGCGCGAGCTTTTCTAACAAGACCGAAACGTTCGCGTTTAAGTTCTTTGAACACCAAACAGTACCCGCTAATCGCGCGCGAAGGATGGGGCAGATTAGCGCTCGTTAGCGGGGTAGGTCTGCTACTTCATTTTGGCGTCGAACCCATGGCCGCCCTGCCAGCATGGTGCGTTCTTGCGCTGGCGCTTTATCAATTTCGTGATCCCACCAGATCGCCACCGTCTCTTCCGCTCGCCGTTGTCAGTCCAATTCATGGCGTCGTGTCAAACATCGCTGAGGCGCGTGATCCGTGGTTAGACCGCGAGGCTGTGGTGGTGGAGATACGCAGTCGCTTTTTAGACATTCGTAGCATCTACAGTCCTACTGAAGGAAAAATTGTTGATCAATGGCGTCGCGAAGCGCATGGCCAACAATCAGCTGTAGCCTATTGGATTAAAACCGACGAAGACGATGACGTTGTTCTCGAAATCCAACCGAGGGGTTGGCATGGACCGATGAGCTTCCGTTACCACCCCGGAGAAAGAGTTGGACAAGGGCGTCGGGTTGGGTTCGTGAATAACGGATGTTTCACCAAAGTGTATCTGCCGGCTAACAGTCTGATTGACGTGCAGCAAGGACAATCGGCGATTGCCAGCGCTCAAGTACTGGCTCACTATGTG
>JBCCFA010000386.1:0-4488 GCA_039029975.1 Pseudomonadota bacterium | reverse complement strand
CATCGGTGTTCTTCGTGATTTCGATTTGATGTAATTCTGCAAATCGGACAGACAAAAAAAATCCCGAACACATCGTGCTTGGGATTCTTACGTCACGAATTTGTTCTAAATTAAACGGAACGACGCGACAACAACACTCCTAGTCCACTCAGCAGCAACACCACGCCACCAGGCAATGGCACAACGCTTGTGTCACCTAGGATTTGGAAATCGGTGGTATTGAAATCAAAGGTAGCCGTTGTTAAGCCGTCGGCGATAGAGCCAGGCGCCTGCGCATCAACAGAGAACGACGCGTAGACCCAAAATTCGTCGTTCGTATCTAAATTCAACGTTACCGACACCGGTAGGTTGAACTCGGTCGGTCCGCCGATATCTTGCGACAAAAAGTCGCCGTCACTCTCTGGGAAAATGCCTTCACCTTGGAACCCTGTGATCGAACCGTCGCTAAAAACATCTGCAAGGTCTTGCTCGGTAAAAGCGAAACCGGGTTCATTCACGAGGTCATCGGGCGTGAACATCCAAAGCGTCACTCGCGTGAATGCGTCCCCCGTTAGAAACCCGTGTGCGTTGCCAGAAACCGTGACATCAGCTTGCGGTCCAGTGTAGAGATACTTTTGTAGTCCCGAACCAAAGGCCGATGTGTTTACCGAATTCCACGCCGAATAAACATTGATGGTTGGCAGTCCATCGTCCGCTTCTAAGATGACGTTACTTGAAGAGTCGGTACCTACTAGAGAAGCTTCTGTGAAACCGGCACCTCCAGCGCTCGTGAAGGAAGGATCATTAACGACAGCACGCGCGCCCCAGCTATCAACTGTCATGGCAGAGGCGGTACCGGCGAATGTCATTGCTAAAACAACGACGAAAGATTTAATCAATTTCATGTTTTCCTGACCTTTGGTATAGCTACTTTTTTATTATTCCCGGTCAGAATATCAATTTTTCGCGAAAATTTGCCGGTTAAAAACGGTAATTTTCCATCAATTTAGCAGCGATCCACCTAAATAAGTCACGTAAAGCGCCCGATGGCAGTGCCATGGTAAATTGGAAAGTAACAAGTTTGAGCCCAAGCTCTCTGGCTGCGGTTACGCTAAATAACGCCATCTCCTTCGAAATGTGCAATATTTTGCGTCGAAAATCCGAGTTCTTCCAATATTTCAACGCTATGCTCCCCAATCATTGGCGCTCGCCGCTTATGCCCCACATCGCTCTCAGACATGGAAACCGGAAAATCCACCACGGGTACCTCCCCTTCAAGGCCTGGCACGCTAAAGCCGTTAACGAGCTGCATTGCTTTAATTTGCTCGTGCTCCAAAACTTCTGCTATTGGCAACACCGGGCCACACGGCACACCGGTTTGGTTCAAAACCTCCAACACTTCCGCGCTCGTTCTATGACCACACCATTCGCTCATTTGACGGCAAATTTCTGCTGAGTGATCACCTCGGGCTTGATCGCCTGCGAAGCGCGGATCTTCAATCCACCCGTCGGCACCTATCGCTTTGGCAGCGCGGGCGAATAAGCCTTCGCCCACTACATGGATAAGCACGTGCCCGTCAGCGGTTTTAAAAATTGAAGAAGGCGCGCTCGTTTGGCTGCGGGCGCCAGTCGGTTGACGTTCAATACCAGTGGCTGCATGTTCTGTAAGTAAGGGGTTGAAAAGCGCTAATGCTGTGCCCAATAAAGATGCTTGAATATGCTGGCCTTTACCGGTTCGGTCTCGTTCAATTAATGCGGCCAAAGTGGCGTAAGCACCGAATAATGCCGTACCAAAATCAGCATACGGCGCCGCCGATTTCACCGGCTGATCGGGTTCGCCGGCAAAATACGCTGCACCGGACATGGCTTGGCCGACGCCGTCGAAGCCACCCCGGTTAGCCCAGGGACCAAGATGGCCGTAGCCAGTCTGGGTGGTCAGTATCACGCGCGGATTAATCTTTGAGATCGTCTCGTAGTCTAAGCCGGCGCGTTGCAACGCCGCTGGCGGCATATTGGCAATCACGACATCGGCCCCGGCAACCAACTTTTCAATAATCGAGCGGGCCTCGGGGTGTTTAATATCTAAAGTAAGACTGCGTTTATTCGCGCCGGTTTGCTGGAACAAAGCGCCAATAGATTCGCCACTACTTTGGAGCGGTGTGACGTGCCGATCTTCCGCGCCGCCCCGTTTTTCCACACGCACCACATCGGCTCCGAGATGGCCCAACAAAGTGGCGCAATATGGCCCAGCAATATAACGCGAGAAGTCAACGACTCGAACACCAGATAAAACCTGTTGCGACATATCTATTTATCCCCCCTAACGCATCGCAGTGTACCGAAACTCTGCGATGAAGGATCTCACTCAACGTAAAAATTTTGGGCTCGCAGGGCGGTCAATACCTAAAAAAATTATGGCGAGAGAACTAACCGATATCGTATCTTTATACGTTTAAACTATAAAATATCCTAATACCGACCATCATATCTATAGCAAATCCAATCTTTATAACTAGAATATACTTTATAAATTACTTACAAAATATTGTTTTAATTATTAAATAGTAGTTTACAGTATTACTTTAAAGTAGATTATAGATATGTTGCGGATATTCTTTATACGTATATACTATATCCATACGTTTAATTAATAAGCGATATGGGCAGACAAGCAACAATCAGCATTGACGATGTTAAGGACGCGCGCGCCGCCTTAGTCGCCGCCCAGAAGCCGCACGGCATTATCGCCATACGACGCAAAATCGGTCGCGGCTCGCCCCAACTTATCGCCAAATTTCTACGCGAACTTGGTGTATCGACCGAGCAGGAATCTGCTCTGTCTAAGCAACGCGCAGAGCCCCTCACGGGGGTGCAATCGGCGGGGGCAACTCGGCTAGAACCGCCGAAGGCCGATTCCCTCAGCCAGGCTTGGAACAGTTTTGCTTTCCAAGTAGACCAATCTATCACCGAGCTACAAACGGGGGCTTCGTCGTCTGGCCGCAACACCCCTGCTCGCTTGGACCAATTAGAACATCTAGTTGCAGCGCAACAACAGCAGCTTTCTCTATTACGCGATCAAAACCAAAAACTTGGGGAGCAATTAATGCATCAGCAAGACCTATTTGATTCATGGCGCCATGAGCAACATGCCGAACGTCAAATGTTAAAACACCAACTGGACGAGTTGAACAAACTAGCCAGCCGGAAGACGCCCGGTGGGGTGAAACGCAAACGTGGCGAACAGTTGGACCTGTACGGTAATCCTGACGACAGTTGAGCCCATGTTTTTGACTTGACACCCTCTGCGTAACCCGCAAACTGCCAAACACTCAATTTGAGGGGTTGGGCTACACGATGGGAACTCGGTTTAAAACCAATTGCCCACGCGATTGTTACGACGGATGCGGCATTGAGGTAGATGTGCAAGACGACGGTGATTTCCGCGTGCTGGGCGATCCGGATCATCCTGTGTCGCGCGGCAAGCTCTGCCCAAAATGTGCCGTAGCCTATAACGGCGTCTGGCAAGATCCTGAGCGACGTTTAACAACGCCGCTTAAACGCATTGGGGCCAAAGGCGACGGTCAATTCGAACCTGTGAGTTGGGAAGATGCCCTCGGCGATATCGCCAGACGCACCAACGAGAACTTGCGGTCATTTGGCAAGCACAGCCTAATCCACACCCACTACTCAGGCACGCTCTCACTACTTGCCTACCAATTTCCGAATCGATTATTCAACTACCTGGGCGCATCCGAAGTTGATCCCGATACTATCTGTAACGCTGCAGGCCACGTCGCGTGGCATTTTCTTTATGGCAACTCGGTTGCAGGCTTCGATCCCCGAACCATCAAAGATTCGAATTGTTTGCTGATTTGGGGCGCGAATCCGTCGCACTCCGCCCCGCATGCGCATGAACATTGGGTGCCGTCTTGTGGAGGCAAGGTCGTTGTGATCGATCCCATTAAAACTGAATCTGCCCGGGCCGCCGACATCCATCTGCAATTGCGTCCAGGGACCGACGCCATCATGGCGTTTGCCTTAATTCGAGAACTGCGGGAACTGGGGGCTTGGGACCAGGCATTTATCGATAATCACACTTTGGGCGCCGATGAGCTGACTGCAGAAATCGAAGCAATGGACTTAGAGCGTGCGAGCGACATTACCGGCGTTTCAGTTGCGCTCATCCGCGCCGCAGCTAGCGCCTATGCCGCCGGTCCGGCGCTGCTCTGGTGCGGACAAGGCTTACAACGCCAAGCGCAAGGTGGAAACATCATGCGCGCAATCGGTCTGCTACCTGCTTATACTGGCAACGTGGGTAAAGCTGGCGCTGGCTTTTATTATTTAAATTACACACCCGCATTTGCCGGCATCGATTTAGATTACATTGCGGGCAGCGACTTGACGCACGAGGATAAAGTGAGTGTGAGCCATATGGATTTCGCGGCGCGTTTAGCAGGCGCTAAGGAATTCAAAACGCTTTTCTCCTGGAATACAAATCCGTTGGCCTCT
>JBCCFA010000385.1:0-4495 GCA_039029975.1 Pseudomonadota bacterium | reverse complement strand
GAACTAGTCAAGCGGTTATGCGATTTTCTTCGGCCGTCAAATACAGAGGAGGAACCTGCTACTGGTGCTGACGATCAAGTAGGTCCGATTGACGCTAAGCTTGCGATACTTGATGACGGTTGGGGGCACTACAAATCGAAAAACGCAAAAAAACCAATAAATGTTGACGGGGCACCGTTACCTTGGTTCACCTATCCAACGATCGAATTTCTGCAGCAGCTTGATTTTACTGAATCCCGAGTCCTCGAATGGGGAGCAGGCGGCTCAACGTTATTTTGGGGGGCTCGATGTAACTGGGTGTTTACGCTTGAGCGAAATCTGCGGTGGCATGAAAAAATCTCCTCTTTGGCCGCCGACAATACCGAAGTGGTTTATGCGCACACCAAAGAAGAATATTTATCGCTAGTCCCGGATGAGCAATTCGACATAATAGTAATCGACGGGGAGCTTCGTCGGGAGTGTGTTTCTGTAGCGGTCGATGTGCTCGCTCCTGGCGGTTTAATTATCCTTGATAATTCTGACTGGTACACGAAGGCAGCAGAAAAACTTCGCATCGCCGGCTTTGTGCAAATCGACTTCAGCGGATTTGGTCCAGTAAACGATTATACCTGGTCCACGTCTCTCTATTTGCGTGGCGACCTTCGTTTCAAACCAATGTATTCGAGGCTTCCGGTGCATGGAGTTGGCTCATTGAGTAATTTCGCTGTGGAAGAGCGGGACGGCGAATTGTCGCCTGACAATACTTAGCTGAACAACAGGCAAAAATGTCGAAGGTTACCATCAGTCCTGCAGGAAACTCTGATGCAGCGAAATTAACAGCTGTTTTGCAGTACCGAGAATTGATTATGGCGTTAGCACTGCGCTCGATCAAAACTCGTTTCCGCGAAACTCGCTTCGGTATCGCGTGGGCGTTCATTCAACCTCTAATTTATATGCTGGTCTTAAATTTCTTTTTCGGCCTAATAATCAGATTCGAGTCGGAAGTTCCCTATCCCTTGTATTTGTTAACGGCTTTGGTGGCGTTTCAATTTTTTATTAAATCGATAAGCGAAGGTTCCCGCTCAATATCGGGTAATGATTCGATACTCCATAACATTTACGTGAACCCAATCGTTTTTCCCGTCGCGGCGATGATATCGGGGATAGTCGACATTTCTTTCTCGATACTAATTTTAATAGGTTTTTATCTCGCTTATCGGATTGGTTTCAATCAGAACATTTTCTACTTGCCACTAATACTGTCGTTATTACTATTGCTGTATGCGAGCGTACATTTGATGATGTCGGTTTTAACCGTTCGCTACAAAGACATCGGGCAGTTCGTACCGGTGATGACACAGCTTATGTTCTTTGGCACACCGATTTTTTATCAAGTGGCACGTATCCCGGATCATTTATTGCCAATCGTCGGCTTGAACCCGATGGTGGGGATAGTTGAAATGCTGCGCTGGTCCTTGTTAGTCAAATACCCGGCTCCAAATCCAATATTGTTGACGCTTTCGATCGTGATAACTTTCGCCTTAGCGATTATGGCAATTCTTGTGTACCGATTTTTGGTAAAAGGGATGCAAAATCATCTATAAGTCCGATCGGGAATCATTACATTGAAAAATGCCGTTGAAGTTGAGAATCTGGGTGTTTCGTTTGATAGACACAAGAGCACTTTGCAATCTGAGATTTCGAAGTTAGGTCGCGCAAATTGGATGCGTTTGCTAAAACGTGATGCTGAAAAATTGCTTGAAGAAAATCGGAAGTGGGTGTTTCGCAATGTGAACTTTGAGGTAGGAAGAGGTGAGTCTCTCGGTATATTGGGTGGAAATGGCAGTGGTAAGACAACCCTTTTGAAGGTTCTATCTCACGTACTATACCCAACAGAGGGTCTGGCTCGTGTGGAGGGAAGGGTCGCTTCTCTACTAGCAGTGGGTACGGGTTTCAACCATTCTTACACCGGTAGGGAGAATGTTTTCCTGAATGGAATGATTTTAGGGCTATCGCGTAGAGAAATTGTTCGTAGATTCGATGAAATTGTCGAATTTGCAGATATTGGCGACGCAATCGATATACCGGTTAAGAATTACTCAACGGGTATGCGAGCTAGGCTCGCATTTTCGGTTGCGACTCGGCTTGAATCGGATATTGTAATGCTTGATGAGGTGTTGGCGGTCGGCGACGCTGGATTTCGCGAGAGATGTCTCGATGTTGTCAGGAATATGAAACGTCAACAGCGCACAATCCTACTCGTTAGTCATAGCATGGATGCGATCGACAGCTTTTGCGATCGCGCGATGACGTTACAAAATGGAGGAATCGGTGAGATAGGACAGCCTGTGGACGTCATAAGAAGTTATCTTGATACGTTTAAAACGGTCAAAGAAAAAGAGGTCGCGCTTCGAGATCGGTTAGACCGTGATGGCAGCGGCGCGATACGTATCGTGGATTACCGACTAGAAACGACCTCGGGCTTGGAGGTGCACCAACCACAGGCGGGTATGGATTTAGTAGTCAGCCTAAAATATGAAACTGAAACTAAACAAGTTTTGGAAGATGTTGAGGTAGGCCTGGTATTCTTTTCTTCTCAAGGACATAAGTTGGTTAGGTTCGCCACTCGAAACATCAAATGCAATTTTCAACAAGTATCGGGGGCTGGTTATTTTCAGCTGAGAATACCTCGGTTTCCTTTCGCTACGGGAACCTATTTGATTGGATATAGAATTTTAGTTGAGGAATCAGTGGCGGATTATATTCCCAATGCGTTTGAGATTGACGTCATGGCTGGGGATTATTTTGGGACCGGCGTTAACGACGAGCATAGTCCGCTTTTCGTGAATCACGATTGGGATATTATTTCGGAAGAGTAGATTCGTTCGAGCGCTTCCTCAAGTAAGGACCATTTAACTTTGAATCAACATATTGTATTGAGAGATTCTTCTAAGGCCGATGGGGTTCAAGCAGATTTTAATCAGATTTGGCCAGCTATCGATCGAGTCAAAGGGTATTTGGTGCCAGGTCAAGAAATGTGGTTGTACAACATGGTTCATGGCTTGCCGGACGACGCAGTCATCGTTGAAATTGGCTCCTACATGGGTCGCTCTACCACAGCAATGGCGTTCGCTTGTCGCGGCACTAAACGTCAGATCTACGCTATAGATACATTTGCAGGCAACGATTCAGATTTCGTCAAGGGGGTGAACAACGTAGATTGGCAAGGCGGCGACTACTTCGAACTGTTCAAAACGAATCTCGCCGACAACAACTTATTGGACTACGTTACGCCAATTCAGAGCTACTCATACGAAGCCGGGGAATCGTGGGACCAAGCAATTGATTTTTTATTTGTCGACGGTTCTCACGAATTTGAAGACGTCGTCTCAGATTTCGAACTTTTTTTTCCGTTCGTAAGGCCAGGTGGGGTAGTCGCGTTTCATTATGTGTTACCCGAATGGGATGGCCCATCGCGAGCTTGGCACGAAGTGATTCGTCACCAAGTCTATCGACCGTCTCATTTCTTCTCGATCGCTTATGGGACGAAACCACACGATATATATGATTTCAAAGGCAAGATACATGTGGTGCTTCCAGTGCACAATCGCTGTAACTTTACCATAAACTCTTTGCGTTCACTTATGTCGCAAACTGTAAACGAAAAAATCGAAATCTATGTTGTCGACGACGGCAGTACCGATGCCACTCGAGAAAAGGTCACACAGGAATTTCCTAGCGTCACTTTACTAACCGGAGACGGAAATTTATGGTGGACTGGCGCGGTCGCGTTTGCCATAGACAGAATCAAACCGAAGATGGGATCAGAAGACTACGTATTGTTAGTCAACAACGATTCGACTTTGAGTGCAGAGACAGTGGAGATATTGGTCAGAGAGTCAATTCGTTTGAAACGGTCGGCGGTGGCGCCGGTCGCCCTTAGCGGCGGCCAGGCGATTTCGACCGGATGGGGTGTCGGAACGGCGTCAATCCTTAATCATTTTTCGCGGCAATTTCAGATTATGAAAGAGCAAGAAAATACGCTCCCAACGAAATCCATTTTTGGCAGATGTTCGCTATATCCGGCAGAAATATTCGATGTTTTGGGAAACTTCGACGCGCTTGCGTTCCCGCATTATCACGGCGATACAGACTTCGCGCTTCGCGCTCATGGCAGAGGATTCAAGTTTTACGTTACTGGATGCACCACAATCAGAGTGCGTGAAGATGACGCAACGACAGGAAGTCACCACGAATTTCGGAAGGGCCCGCAAAACTGGGCGGCGGTTGTGGAAAATATGACATCGCTGAAATCGATAGACAATGTCAAAGCCAACTGGCGGTACTTTGCTCGTCATAATTCCTCGCAGCTTTTCAGCAGCATGGCACACTCCCTATGGCGAAGCCTAAAGTATTGGCAACCAATTTACAGGCTTGCGGAGCAAGCTCGGCCTTTTACGCCTGTGCTCCGCTGGGTAATTCAATTACCTCGAGTCGTACTCTCAATACTGGGTAG
>JBCCFA010000384.1:0-4546 GCA_039029975.1 Pseudomonadota bacterium | reverse complement strand
TCGGCAAATTCCATCCCCACGGCGATTCCGCGTGCTATGAAGCAATGGTGTTGATGGCCCAAGGGTTTAGCTACCGCTATCCGCTTGTTGATGGGCAAGGAAACTGGGGTTCTCCCGACGATCCGAAATCGTTTGCGGCGATGCGTTATACGGAATCCAAATTAACGGCTTATGCAGACGTGTTGCTGAGCGAACTGGATCAGGGTACGGCTGATTGGACGCCAAATTTTGATGGCACGCTAGACGAACCGACCATGTTGCCAGCACGGCTGCCAAACTTGCTGTTAAATGGCACAACCGGGATAGCGGTTGGTATGTCAACCGATATACCGCCGCATAATTTGCGAGAAATCGCCGACGCTTGCGTGAAGCTGTTAGACAATTCTCGCGCAAGCCTTACTGACATCTGTAAATCAATTAAAGGGCCTGACTTTCCAACCGGCGCAGAAATTATCTCTTCGCGAGAGGAGATAATGTCCGCGTACGAAACGGGCAACGGCGCGGTACGCGCTCGGGCGAAATATTCGCTGGAAAAGGGCGCTGTGGTCATTAACGAGCTACCGTACCAGACGTCCGGCAACAAAATCATCGAGCAAATCGCGCAACAAATGCAAGCCAAAAAGCTGCCGATGCTTGATGACATTAGAGACGAATCCGACCACGAAACGCCCACTCGAATTGTGCTGGTGTTGCGGTCTAATCGTGTTGATCCGGAACAACTAATGAATCATTTGTTTGCCACGACAGATTTAGAACGCAACTATCGAATCAACTTCAACGTGATTGGCGTTGATGGCTTGCCGGCCATCAAAGATCTGAAATCGCTGCTAAAAGAATGGCTAAGTTTTAGAACCGAAACGGTCAGACGCCGTTTGCAATTTCGACTAGATAAGGTCGTCGATAGATTACATATCCTGGAAGGGTATTTGATCGCCTTTCTGAACATCGACGAAGTTATTCACATCATCCGTACCGAAGACAAGCCAAAGCCGGTGCTGATGAAGCGCTTCAAGATAACTGGGACGCAGGCGGACGCAATCTTAGATTTGCGTTTGCGACATCTAGCGCGCTTAGAAGAAGAGAAAATTCGCGGCGAACAGGCAGATTTGGCCAAAGAACGGAAACAATTGGAGCAGACGTTAAAATCAAAGCAACGCCTAAAAACCTTGATTAAAAATGAAATCAAGGCGGACGCGAAAACTTACGGTGACGAGCGACGCTCTGCGGTTGTGGAACGTGAAGCAGCGCAGGCCATGTCCGATGCAGAGTTGATGCCATCTGAACCGGTTACGGTGGTGTTATCTGAGAAAGGCTGGGTGCGTGCCGCCAAAGGTCATGATATTGATCCCCGCGAGCTGTCGTTTCGCAGTGGCGACGGATTCAAGGCGGCCGCGTTCGCTAAGACGAATCAGAACGCCGTATTCGTTGATAACGGCGGTCGCTGTTACACCTTGCCAGCGCATTCTTTCCCATCTGCCCGTGGCATGGGCGAACCCTTGGCCGGGCGGCTAACCACGCCAGATGGCACATCGTTTGTGGGCGCTATTGCCGGTAATGATGAAGATTACGTTGTGTTGGCCACCGAGAGCGGTTACGGCTTCATTGCCCAAGTTGCGGAGCTTTATTCGAAAAATAAAGCCGGTAAAGCGGTGATATCTGCGCGCGGCAATATTAGCGTCATTCCGCCAGCGACAATCGCAGATCCAGACAAGTATCTTATCGCTTGTGTTACTAATGAAGGTTACTTATTGATCTTCAAGGCTAAAGATTTGCCTATCATGGCGCGCGGGAAAGGTTTGAAGATGCAACAAATTCCCGCACCAAAACTAAAGAGCAAAGACGAGTTCATGATTGCCGTGGCGGCGCTGGGCCAAAAGGACAGCCTTAAAGTCATTGCCGGTTCGCGCCACGTCACGATAAAACCCGCCGATCTAAAGCGCTATCGCGCGGGCCGTGCACGGCGTGGCCTGAAGCTACCACGTGGTTTTCAAAAAGTGGACGCAATCGAGGCGAGTTGAGTCACCCCTCGGAAGCGGTTAATTAACGGTGAAACGAGCGGGCCGACATAGGTCGACCCGCAAAATATTGAACGGAAGATAGGGAGGGGAGGGCCTCCGTTCACCTTATCATGTCGGCAGTTCCCGCATAATCTTTAGTGCGCCAGCTAGCAGCGGTCTCGGGTCTGATGTGTGACCAAAACTCTCTGTGTCCAGCCACGCAAAGAATCTCCTATTCCGAAGAAACAAATAGAAAATCGTCTCAGTTAGAAGCCCAAAGCGGGCTTAGATTAGCTGTAAAGGCGTTTTGCCAGATGATTGCGGTATTTCGCGGACGAATTTTGGAACGAGATAACCTGGTAAGGAATCGCGCAACGCCGATTCGAGCTGCCTGGCGATTCGCTCGGACACATCGAAATGCGCACTGCCAGCGACTTTGTCCAGCAGATGCACGTAGTACGGCAAGATGCCAGCCTGGAATAACGCATTAGACAAATCGAATAAGGCCGCAACGTTATCGTTAATGCCCTTAAGTAGCACAGATTGATTTAGCAATTGGATACCAGAACGTCGAAGTAACTCGAGATGCGCTATCAAGCTCGTATCAATTTCCTGTGCGTGGTTGATGTGCAATACGATAACCGGCTTCAATCGCGATTGAGCCAAGGCGCTGACAAAGCGTTTTGTAACACGCTGGGGAATAACAACCGGCAATCTTGTGTGTATCCGGATGCGTTGTATGTGATCAATGCGTTCGATTTCACAAACAAGCGTGTGCAACACCGAGTCGTCGAGGATGAGCGGATCACCGCCGCTTAAAATGACCTCGTGCACATCCGGTCGCGTCTTCAGCGTTTCGATGATATCTGCGACTCGCTGACGCCCCACTGCATCTTGATAGGGAAAGTGCCGCCTAAAGCAATACCGGCAGTTAACGGCACAGCCGCCGGTCGCGACGATGAGAACGCGATGGGCGTACTTTTCCAGCAGACCGGCCTGCGGTTGAAACAAGTCTTCTAAATTCGGATCGGCTGAGTAATCGGGGGTCGGCATGTTTTCATCAAGCAAAGGCAACACCTGTCTGAGTAGTGGATCATTAGGGTCGCCACGCCGCATTTTTTGTACGTACTCGTGAGGCACAAGGAACGAGAAACGCGGATTTGGATCGATATTTAGTGTCGTCGCATCAATACCTAGCGCGTCAATCACTGCAAACGGATCGCGGTACGCGTGTCGCAAAGCAAGTTTCCAATCGGTGGTTACGTGTACGCTTTCGTGATTGGGAAGTTGTTGTTGCCAAGACATGGATTTTTAATACTACGACAGTGTTCAGGGCGTGCGAGCTGACTTATTTGATACGACAATTCGCGCTATCATACGCGGTATTGAGCTAATTGAACGAGAGTTATTTTATGGCGACCTACGCAACTAACCAGTTTAAGCAAGGGTTGAAGATATTACTTGACGGTGACCCGTACAGCATCGTTGAAAATGAGTTTGTAAAGCCAGGTAAAGGGCAGGCGTTTAATCGAGTAAAAGTCCGCAACCTTAAAACCGGCCGCGTGATCGAAAAAACTTATAAGTCCGGCGAATCAGTTGAAGCGGCTGACGTGATGGATATTGAGATGCAATATCTCTATTCAGATGGTGAGTATTGGACGTTTATGAACCTCACGACCTTCGATCAACTGACGGCAGACAAGGCCGCGATGGCGGATTGTTCGCAGTGGGTAAAAGGCCAGGAAATGTGTGTTGTGACGTTATGGAACGATCAGCCTCTGTCAGTGATTCCGCCAAATTTCGCTTATCTGCAAATCACAGAGACCGACCCCGGAGTGCGTGGTGATACCGCCTCTGGCGGCACCAAACCCGCAACCCTCGAAACAGGCGCAGTTGTAAAAGTGCCCTTATTCATAGAAGAAGGGGAGACGCTGAAAGTCGACACGCGCACTGGCGAGTACGTCTCTCGCCACAAAGAGGATTGATTCGGCGCTGCTGGTCCATTCACTCGCCGTGCTCAGCCTTAGCATGATAAGTCGCAGCGCTTTACGTTGAGTCAGCACGCAGTTCGCGAGCAGCTTGCAGCGCAAGCGGCTGTCGTTGAAAAAATTCGCCAATATTTTGCCGCTCAGGGTGTGCTGTCGGTTGAAACTGCGTCGATACGCCCTTACGGCATTACCGATCCCTCAGTGTGCAATATGCGTGCTGTCGACGAGGCGGGTGACCCTGCAGGCTACCTACAATTTTCGCCGGAGTTCGCCATGAAGCAGCTGATCAGTACTGGCAGTGGCGACATTTATCAAATTTGTCGGGCCTATCGAGCGGGAGAACAAGGACGGCTCCACCGCGCAGAATTTCGGATTCTGGAATGGTACCGAACCGGTTTTAACCATCATCAAATGATGGACGATGTTGAACAATTACTGACTTCTTTGTTGGACAAACAAACATGGTCTCGTCAACCGTACGCTGAGTTATTTTCGAGTATCGTGAAATTTGATCCGCACTCGGCGAGTAACGAGCAACTGTCGGCGCTGGCGAGTCAATCC
>JBCCFA010000383.1:0-4553 GCA_039029975.1 Pseudomonadota bacterium | reverse complement strand
TTTTCGTTCTGGTTCGGTATTGGTATTGAGCGTCAAGGAAGCAGCGAACTTCGGATGGTTGTGCCATTGTCTGGCGCACACAGCGATGAGGCCGCTGGCGAAGCCTTTTCTTGGTCAAGCGCAGATACCACGCGCGCATTTATTAATCTTGGTATTGATTTGTTCCTTCGAGTGTGGGCAAACGCATTTGGTCTTGGTGCCGACGGCTCCGCTCGTTTGTTAGCCGCGGTTGACGGAGAGGATGAAGACCTGACGTTAGTCGCGAGTTTCAACTTAGTAGTTAACGTGCCGCTGGTCGGGGATGTTACAGTCGCGTCATTTGATGTACCGATATGCAATACTTGCCCCTTTCCGGCGTCGCTCCCCTTCGCGACGGGTTTCGCTCAGGGCGCAAAGACTGCTAATGCATTGACTTTCGCGCCAGGTCACATGGGCACCGAAACCTTAGGAACCGGACCGGTTCCGGAAGACGCCTACGGTGGTGCAGCGGATACCATACTCCCTTGGAATTACCCATCTACTGTCACCACTGCGGGCACGTTGGCAGGTATTCAGTTTCAAGTGCCGCTCGTCGATCCGGCGAATCGCAATGTGGCCACCGCTTACTCCGGTTTACCAACCTATGTGGATACCTCCGGCATCGATACAAGTGATCCCACCATGTTGTTCGGATCTGGCGGACCGTTTTTTCTCATGGCCTTGCGCATTCAGGAAGATACCTTTGGTGATTCCTTGTATGACGACCATCCTGGATCTGAACCTAGCGGTGATGACGGCTCGCGCAACGATTTTCGTTTGGATGAGCAGTTTGCTGGGCCCGGTAACGATGGTGATCCCGGGAACATGACCACCGTGTCCAAATCCGAGGTTTATTTCAAACGCCCCTTGGATTTGACTCAGTTTGCTCGCGGCGATGGTTACCACGAGCACGGTAGTGCATTTAATCCCTATTGGCAGGCGCGTTTAGTTGAAACGAGTCACGCGGATCGCGTGATATCGGTGCTGGTTGATCACGGCGAGTTCGCGCAAGGTGGCGTGACCGGAGATTTATTTGCTAGCGCGTTAACGAGCGCGTGGTCGTTTATCCAAGGCGTACTGCCAACAGACTCTGGGTTATTGCCGCGATGATAAAACGCTATCAACGCGGGCAAGCGATGAGCGAATTCGTCATTTCGGCGACGTACGTTTTGATTCCCTTGTTTATTGCGATACCGATGCTCGCTAAGTATATCGATATCAAACACGCTTCGGTGCAAGCGGCGCGCTACGAAGCTTGGGAATATACGGTTTGGTATGAAGACGAGAATAACGACGACAACGACATCTTAGACAATTACGATTCGGGATTGTCCGGATATCTCACCCCGGAAAAAGATCTCGATACAGTACGCAACGAATCGCAACGGCGTTTCTACTCCCGCGTCGGTACCAACCCAACTACTGGGGCTGATAACGATGTCGATCCGTTAACGATTGCGGATATCGGTGGCTGGAATGCCGCGACCGCAAATCCATTATGGACCAATCACCGAGAGCTGCCGATGTTCACCGGCGATATTCAGCACGATGCGATCACTGAAACATCGGCCGATACACCAACACTAAGCATTACGATAGCGGGGGTTGAGCTCGATCTCGGCAGCATTGTGACCACCTTGCTAGATTTAGCCTCTATTGGTTTTGATCTGGTTGGCGATGCGCTTGGCGTGTTGGGCAGCGACGCAGGTTTTAGCGCGATAAATACCGATGGCTATTCGCGCGTGCAAATGAACACGCGAATCTGGGCGCTAACCGATCGTGAAGGTGACCTAGAGATAGCGCATGTGCGCGACCGCTTGCAGGACGATGAACTGACAGGCGCCAGCGCGCGGACCGTCGATTTTCTGTCTAAAGCTAGCGTCCTAAGTGATGGTTGGGGAGCAGGCGGTACCGATCACACTTATCTACAGGTGAACGGCGCAACCCCAAGTATTTTGGTGAAAGAAATTTTAGACCTGCCTGTGCTTGACCAGGTTTGGGACATCATCAGTTTCATCGCGCCAGAATTATCGGAATGCACCAACGCGGATGATCCCTCGCCGCCAATTGTGACTTCGCCATTCGCGGGGCCTGAGGGCAATCTGTGGCTGGGCTATGTAGATGGCGATGTGGTACATCCCGATCGTTTGTCGGTCATTGGTGAGAGTTCTGATGATCGACTCGGCGGCCATGTTTGTGACGACAGCGGCCGCTGCGTTTGGGATGACACCGTGCAAGGATTGGAAGACGCGGGTATGAATCCTCTTTCTCATTCGCCGTGCATCCCATGAGTATGCGCTTAAGAAAATTCGTACGGATGGTTGTCACGCTGCTTGCGATGTCGGCAAGTGCGCCGCTGACCTTTGCACGACCGCCAGATTTTCCGCCACCGCCAAAATCATCCGTGTCGACCGTGGGCAATAATATGGTGATCAATGGCCGCACGACGGCCGTTCGAATGTTCGTGACCCAGCAGGAGGTTCAAGAGGTCATTGAGTTTTACCAAGACACTTGGTCTGACCCGGTCGATGAAGGAGATATCGGCTATACGCTGGAAGATCAAGCGATGTTGCCGTGGTTGCTTGTTACGCGGGTAGAAGACGGACACGCAATGACCGTGCAGGTACAACCGGGACAGGATGGCGTGGGGAGTTGGGGATATCTCGCCGATTCGTTGTTGCCGCGCGGCGGCGAACCCGTTGCAGGAGAGCCCGCGCCCCCAAGTATTGGCGGTTCTGAAGTGCTTTCCAACATCACTCACGAAGATCCGGGCCAACTGGGCCAAACCGCCGTCATGCGAAATGAATTTTCAGTTTCTCGAAACGTCTCTTTTTATCGAGAGCAATACAGCGATTGGCGAGTTGATATGGATCAAGCTTTGGTTGAAGGACATTTGCATGCCTTGCGCTTCACCCGTGGCCGACAACATGTGGTTATCACGGTAAATGGGTCTGAGGAAGGCGCGGAAGTGGTGATTAATCGGGTGAAAAGAGACCTTTTATGACTCGTTTACTTAGAAAACAAAAAGAACGCCCGGGCTTTAAACGGCAAGCTGGTCAAGCAATGACCGAATACCTCATCGTGACCTCGTTCGCACTGATATTTTTCTTCGAAGGCTTAGACGTGATTGAAGAGCTGGCCGACATGCTGAGAAGAAAATATGACGGGTATTCCTACGCAATGTCAATGTCGCCACTACCAGATTACGGTACGGGTGGAGAAATGCGAATTGCACTCGCGGATGCTGAAATTGATGCAGCCACGATCGATCAATTGTCCGTGGACCCGGTCGAAGATGCAGTAGAAGAGCAGCTTTCCAAATTGACAGATTTGAAGAGCCAGCTGGACGACGTACTGAGCGATTTTACTGATGTCTCGGTCGACGATATTTGGGATGAGGTGAAAAGTTCTGCGTTCTCGATCTTTTAAGTAGCATCTAGCGAGATATATGCGGAATAACATTCAACGGTTAAAGAGCGATAGGATCTTATGGCTAATTTAGAAGAAAAAGCAGGTTCCGCCGGGGGGCGTTCATTACTAGTCGGCGCAATCGCGTTCGGCCTAATTGCTGCGCTACTGGGTTACTTCTATTTAAAGAGCCGCGAAGCGGCCTTGGTAGAAAGCTTGAAAGGCAAGGACGAAAAAATGGTCGCCGTGGTTGTTGCCAAACAGGATTTAAACCGTGGGGCGATGATTACCAAGCAAGGTTTTTCGCAGCGGAACGTACCGTCGCGCTTTGTGCATGACGACGCGGTTCTGCCTGGCGATTTTGCCAATTTTGAAGGCCAGGCGCTGACGGCCAAGCTCGGCCGCGGAAAAACCCTGCTGAGAAGTTTTGTCGATAGGGAATTTCCCGTGGATTTCTCCGACACGATAGAAATCGGGCGGCGCGCTATGACGGTGAAAGTCGATGAGGTTAATTCCATTGCTGGTTTCCTTAGACCCGGCAACCACGTGGATATCTTCGTCAATATTCCGTTTAAAGCGACGGGCTTCGACGCCACGGTAATTACGGCGGGCTTAGTTAATGAACTGCCGTCGAGTATTTCTTCGATCCTACCTCCCGTATTAGTGGACGCATTGGAAAGTGGCGGAGGTGTTGATCAAGACACTATCGATCAACTGATGTCGAGTTCCGCACCTACCGACATCATCATGCCGGTGTTACAGAACGTTAAGGTACTTGCGACTGGCCGCGATCCTTACCGCGAAAATTTGGACAGGTTACGGTATCCGCAAAGTCGCAGCGAAAGGAATTTCTCTACAGTCACGATTGATGTTGACCCAAGACAAGCGGCGCTCCTGTCTGCCGCCGAGGACAAAGGGGATTTGCTCGCTTATTTGCGTAATCGAGACGATACGAGTTTGGCAGATTTCTCTGGCATTTCTGCCGACGATCTCTTCGCCAATGCGAGCCGTATGGCCACTGCGGCGGAGGAACAAAACTCAAGGCTATCCGTTCCGGGCGGCACGGATTCCGCAGGCAACCTCGTTGATGCAGACGGCAACACTATCTTAAGCGCGCGTCAGCTCGC
>JBCCFA010000382.1:0-4556 GCA_039029975.1 Pseudomonadota bacterium | reverse complement strand
TTTTCTAGATACCTATTTTAACTTATTGTTTTTTATAGGTTAATTTATCGGCGCTACCCTAGCGCTTGAGTCGTTCGGTGTCAACACCGCAACGTATTACTACGAATCTAGATATTGTTCTAAATATCAGTGATTTAGATGTATATCCCTCTTTTGGTGTAGAGCGTTTCGGTTCCCGGCGCGGATCGTCCTGAACACTGAAGATGAAGCGTCATGTGGGCGAACCGCTATTAGGTTTTCGCCCCGTCGAACAATCGACCACACGACGAGCCAGTCAACGAACCTCCCGAAGAATCTGCATCTTATTGAGGAATTACGTCTTAACAGAGCCAGCCGATCTTGTGAGTGCGTTTTTCCATTGACGGTAGATCCATAAGCTTGCATGCTCTGCCCATTATTACTCCGAAAGGAAAACAGCAATGGCCGCGACTATGAAAGAAACTTTCTTTGGCGGGTGTCCGCACGATTGTCCGGATACTTGCTCAATGGTTTACGAGGTGGAAGACGGTAAATTAACCGGCGTCCGCGGCAACGCAGAACACCCAATGACGCGCGGCGGCCTGTGCGTCAAAGTAGCGGATTTTGAAAAACGTCATGAGTCGCTGGACCGGCTAACCTACCCAATGCGACGAGTGGGGCCAAAGGGGTCAAAGCAGTTCGAACGGATCACCTGGGATGACGCACTAAACGAAATTGAAACGCGCTGGAAGGCCATCATTGATGAACACGGCCCGCAAGCAATTCTGCCGTACAGCTATTTGGGCAACCAAGGTCTAGCGCACGGGCTCAACGGCGGCGACCACTTCTTTAATCGCTTGGGCGCGACTGTCTGCGAGCGAACCTTTTGTGGCGAGGCTTCCTGCACCGCTTATCTTCTAACGGTCGGGCCAACGAGCGGCGTTGATCCAGAGAGCTTTAAACATTCGAAGTACATCATCATTTGGGCCTGTAACAGCATTAGCACCAATCTGCATCACTGGCATTTCGTGAAAGATGCGCAGGAAAACGGCGCGAAAGTCGTAGTGATTGATTCCTATCGTTCTAAAACCGCGCAGCACGCGGACTGGCACATTATGCCTAAACCCGGAACTGATGGCGCTTTGGCGATGGCAATGATCAACACGATCATTGAAGAAGGTTTGACCGACGATGATTACATCGCCAATTACACCGAAGGTTTTGATCAACTGGCTGAACGGGCGAAACCACGCACGGCTGAGTGGGCTGCAGAAATTACTGGCGTCTCGGCGGAAGACATTCGCCAGCTCGCCCGAGAGTACGCAACGACAAAACCGGCGGCCATCCGAATC
The DNA here is from genome assembly GCA_039029975.1 of Pseudomonadota bacterium. Taxonomy (GTDB): domain Bacteria; phylum Pseudomonadota; class Gammaproteobacteria; genus JBCCFA01. The sequence continues at coordinate 3,246 of JBCCFA010000382.1, read as the reverse complement.
GGTGTGGCACTTGAACGCCATCATGGCGGCGGTCAAACCATTCGTGCGGTCACGTGTTTGCCGGCCTTAGTTGGTGCGTGGCGCGATTGCGGCGGCGGCCTCCTGCAAATGCCGGTTTGGGAAATGCCTTTCAAGCTCGACGAAGTATCACGTCCCGATCTTATCCCAGAGGGCACTCGGGTCATTAATGCCTTGCAAATTGGCCGCGCCCTAACCGGAGAAATACCGCTCGATGTTCCCATCAAATCGATGATGATTTGGAACGCGAACCCAGTTACTCAAGCGCCCGAATGCGACAAAATCGTGAAAGGTTTAGAAAACGAAGACTTGTTCTTGGTGTCTGCCGAACATTTCATTTCCGATACCGCAAGTTACGCGGATATCGTCCTTCCCGCTGCAATGGCCGCGGAAATGGAAGATATTGTTCTGACTTGGGGACACTTTTACATTACTTATAATCAGAAGGCGGTTGAGCCACCCGGGGAAGCAGTTCCGAATTCAGAAATTTTTCGCCGCTTATCGAAACGTTTCGGATTTGATGATGATCCCCGCTTCACGCGCAGCGACAGCGAATTGCTCGAAACCTTTATTGATTGGGACTCTCCCGCTTGCGACGGCATCGATATGAACTATTTACGGCAACATGGCTTTGCGCATGTCACCATGGGCTCAGTCGATGAACGTGCGCCGCACGCGGAAGGGAATTTTCCTACGCCGTCAGGAAAGTGCGAGTTCTATGCCTCTGGCGCGACAAACGGGAACTTTGTAGCTGGTCCGTTCCGACAAATGTACGAGGGGATGCAAGGCGGCGAGTATATTGACCCTTTACCGGACTACGTACCACCGCGCGAATCAGCGGCCAGTAATCCGGAACTGGCGAAAAAATATCCGCTGAATATTATCTCGCCAAAGAGTCACGCGTTTTTGAACTCATGCTATGCGAACATGGATAAACAACGTAAATCGCAAGGCGATCAGTTCGTGATGATTAATCCCGTTGATGCAAAAGACCGAAATCTGACAGATGGCGCGGCAATAAAAGTGTTCAATGATCGCGGCGAGTTCGAAGGAGACACTGTCGTAACTGAAGACGTACCCCCTGGTTTAGTTGTAGCGACACTTGGATATTGGCGACAACTTAATCGTAACGGAACGGTGAACGTCATCAGCTCCGCAGAGTTTGTTAATATGGGTCACGCCCCTACTTTTTCCGACAATCTGGTCGAAGTTAAAGCAATCTAATTCGTTATTCCGGCATTCCAGCCCACGGAATTACCTTCGTGGGCTGCAGTCGAATAAGCACTTCGCCTGCAACGGCGTTACGCTTACCGAACTCCTCTGCCCTAGCTTCGCCGCAGTACCGTGCGCCCGGCTTGACTGCGTACGGCAAAAGTTCTTCGGGAGCCAGTCGCTCGACAACGGCATCGCATTCCAATGAGTCAAAAGCGTAAGGATAATCTTCCGCATCTATGCAAAGACTCGCTCTGGGATTTGCCAGGAGGTTTTTTGTTTTAACGGTGGAGTCTCCGCTCGTAAAATAGATCGAATTTTCCTCCATCAGAAACCAAATGAGTACCACGTGCGGGACACCAGATGGTTTTACAGTCGCTAATTTTCCCGTGCGCGTGCCCGAGAGTATGAACTCGCGCCACGTCTTTTCGTCCATTACTCGCATTAACCTCACCCGTTTCTCTTTCTTTTCATGAGCTTAGTGTTTCGATCTACAGCGGTTTATAGAAGGCGTCCAAAATCAATTTGCACCGCTAGACCTGAGTCATAATTCTCGGCTATAAAGTCGGCATAAGACAACCTGTAATCAGTTGAGGAAAAACCATGTTTGTCGCCACCAAAGATAAAATTCTACCCACCGCTATGATCGGGTCGTTCCCAAAGCCAGAGTGGTGTACAGAAAATCTAAACGGCCGCGCATTCACCGTGGCAATGAGTGATTCTCAATATCGGGAACAATATCTTGATGCCGTGCGCTGCTACCTCAGCGAACAAGAACAAGCCGGATTAGACATCATGACCGACGGCGATTGTCGCAATGATCTCGAAGTTGGCGGGCGCTCTTGGTTTTTTTACACCATCGAACGCCTGAAAGGCGTGACAGGATTTACCGATTCGTCGCACTTCCTCGACTATGGCGACATGAAGCCAGGGCACATATTGTATGAAGTACAAGAAGCTTGGCATCCACCGGTGGTAAAAGAAAAAATTGAACGAGGACCGCTACAGTTCGTTGAGATGTGGAAAACGGCGCAGAAAATGACGCGTCGACCCGTCAAGTTTGGGAATATTTGCGCCACCTGCTTGCCGATGATGTTATGGAACGAACATTATGCCGACGATCACGCGATGATTATGGACATCGCCGCCGCAATGAACGAAGAGTACGTGGCGCTTGCAGAGGCGGGCTGCCCCGTAATACAAATCGAAGAACCGGTGCATCACTTCAATTGCCAAGTGGAGCCGCCCTGCTCCGATAAAGACCTGCAATTCTATACCGAGGCCTTCAACCGACAGACTCAGGGGGTTCACACCGAAATATGGGCCCACACTTGTTGGGGTAACCCAAATCAACAAAGCTTTTATTGGGAGCGCCCAAGTTACGAACGGTCCTTACCCTACTTTTTAGAAATGAACTGTGACGTGCTTGATCTCGAATGCGCGAGTAATCAAGCGCGAGACGCAGCCTTGTTCAAAAATATCAATCTTGCCAAGTTCAATAAAAAAATTGGGATCGGCGTCGTGGATCACACGCGAACAACCGTCGAGTCTCCGGATATGGTTGCAGACACTATTCGGCGCGCGCTGGAGTACATTCCAGCGGATCGACTGATAATTACTGCCGATTGTGGTTTCGGGCGCGAAGGCTTATCTCGCCGCATCGCATTTTACAAGTGCGTTTCATTAGTGCTAGGTGCGAACATTGTGCGGCGTGAACTTGGCTTTGACGAAGCATACGTGGCGACCGCAGACGCAGCATTCGCCCTAGCCAACTAAGACATCCCGTATTGATGATTGGAGCGACGAACGTCGCCTCGGAGTCATAGCTAATTACTTAACTTAATCGCTGCATAATTTCAGCGTAACGGTCTAACCAGCGCAGTACCGTATCTTTGTCCTCAGTAGGACATCGTGGTATCGCACGGTAAACCCCCTCGATATCGTTGATTTTTTTCAAATCTTCTTCCGTCGTTTCCTCAATATCGAAAATTGAAATCTTAAATCTAGCCGCGTCGC
>JBCCFA010000381.1:0-4566 GCA_039029975.1 Pseudomonadota bacterium | reverse complement strand
CGAAATAGTTTTCCTCTTGTCACGCTGCTCTCGTAGGCTTGTACCAAAAGCGCGCATCATTGGGTGGCGGACCGACAAAGTGGGCAACTCATAACCCGTTACGGTACGGAAGAGCAAAAGCGCGAGATCATTCCTAAGATCACTTCTGGTGAAGCATGTTTCGCGATCGGCATGAGTGAGCCCAATGCAGGTTCCGATTTGGCATCGCTAAAAACCAAGGCCACACGCGTATCTGATGGCTGGCTGGTTAATGGCCAAAAGATTTGGACCTCAAACGCACATCGTGCAGACTACATTATCGCGCTGTTCCGCACCGATACCGAAACGGACTCTCGGCACATGGGTTTGTCTCAGTTCTTGATCGACATGACCAAAACAGAGGGGATCACCTGCCGACCAATTAAAGACCTCACCGGACGTGCCCACTTTAACGAAGTGTTCTTCGAAGATGCGTTACTTCCGATAGATGCCTTAGTCGGCAATGAAGGTGGCGGTTGGAAACAAGTTACCGAAGAGCTTGCCTTTGAACGTAGCGGCCCGGAACGATATCTCTCTTGTTTTATTTTGCTCAGAAAATTGCTCGATGTGCTGAAAGGTACGAACAACCCAGCCATTCTCAGCCGCATTGGTTCGCAGATCGCGATGGTCACCGCTTTACGGAATATGTCATTGAGTGTGGCCGGCATGTTGAACGAAGGTTTGGATCCCAGCTTGCAAGCTTCAGTGGTGAAAGACATGGGCTGCAGTTTCGAGCAAGGCATGCCGGGCTTCGCGCAGGGCATCGTTGACCTGGAACCAACACTCGCCGACAGCGGCATCGATTATCAACAAGTTTTGGGCAATTTAATTCAACTCGCGCCGTCTTTCTCGCTGCGTGGGGGCACACCAGAAATCATGCGCGGGATTATTGCTCGTGGCCTGGGTCTACGGTAGTTCTCGGCAACTGGCGAAGGAAAACGAAAATGAGTGAACTGAAAACTATGGTCGAAGAAAGCGTGACGCGCTTATTCGAAGAGCAAGTCGACCGCGAATATTTGACCCAGGTTGAAGACACAGGCTTTCCAAAAGATTTATGGGAAACAATTATAGAACTTGGCATTGACCGGGTATTGGTAAGCGAAGAACGCGGCGGCATGAATGGCACATGGCAAGACGCGTATCCAATTATTCGTGCTTCGGGCCTTTATTCTGTGCCGTTACCCATACCTGAAATTATTATCAGCCATTGGCTCATGTCGAAGGCAGACTTAACATTACGAGACGGTATCCCGGGCATCATTCCAGTTCTGTTGAACGGTGACAGCGATTCGTTGACCGCGGAGATAACCCAAGTGCCGTGGGGACGCAATGCCGATTACTTCGTTGGATTGGACAATAGAGGCAGTGGTGTGGAAGTGGTCGTTATCGACAAAGAAAACGCCACCATCACTCCCGATCAAAATCTCGCCCGTGACCCAAGAGATACGGTAAGTTTCAACAAGGCGCAAGTCATTGCCCGCGGCGATTGTGATTTAAATGATAATGCCTTGCGCTGCGCCATGGCGTTAATGCGTAGCGCGCAAATTGCGGGCGCCGGCTCAGCCTGTTTAAAGCTTGGCTTAGAGTACACCAGCGAACGCGAACAATTTGGACGGCCGCTAGCGCGCTTCCAAGCGATACAGCATCATCTTGCCAACATGGCTAGCGAACTGGCGACAGTTGAAGCCATGTCGGCTTCCGCGTTTGATGCGTTAGAAAAATATGGACTAAACCGCGACAACGCAAGCAACGCCGTATTCGACATTGCGGCGGCTAAGTGTCGTGCGAGCGATGCAGTGGAACCACTGTCTAAGATCGGTCACCAAGTGCATGGCGCGATTGGTTTTACCTACGAGTATGGATTGCATTTTCTCACGCGGCGATTGTGGTCATGGCGTGCTGAATTTGGGGGCAGCAGCGAGTGGGCCACGCATTTGGGGACGGTTGCTGTAGAAGCCGGGGGCGATGAGATTTGGAGTGTAATCACTCGATAGGCACATAGACAAACGGGAGAAAAACGTGAGCGATTTATTATTCGAAAAAGACGGACATATTGTCACTTTGACTATCAACCGGCCGGACGACCGCAACCCGTTAGGCATGAAAGGCGACGGGGACATGTTTGCTGACGCTTGCGAGCGCATAAATAACGATCCCGAGGTACGGTGCGCAATCCTTACCGGCGCGGGCAAAGCATTTTCCGCAGGCGGGAATTTGAAAGCGATGCGCGATCGCGTTGGGGACTTTGGTGCCACCGCTGTGGATATGCGTGACCACGCTTACCGAAAAAATATTCACAAAATTGTTAGAAGTTTATGGAACCTAGAAGTGCCAATGGTCGGCGCCATTAACGGACCCGCCATAGGCTTAGGCAACGATGTAGGCTGCACGGCCGATATTCGCATAGCCGCCGATAGCGCCAAATTTGGCGCTACTTTCTTAAAGGTAGGTCTCATTCCTGGTGATGGTGGTTCTTGGTTACTACCACGCGTAATTGGTTGGTCAAACGCCTCTCGATTATTTTTTACCGGCGACGTGGTGGATGCTGAAACGGCCAAGAGCTGGGGCCTAGTGTCTGAGATTGTGCCGGCGGAAAACTTAATGGCCGAAGCGCGTGCACTCGCCGAAAGAATTTGTGTTCAGCCGCCGCAGGCGTTACGGATGACGAAAAGCTTAATGCGCGAAGGCATGAATGCCTCTTTCGACAACATCATGGAAATGTCGGCGGGCCTTCAAGCCATTATGCAGAACACCGAAGATCATCTTGAAGCAGTAAACGCGTTTTTCGACAAAAGGGCACCGAAATTTACGGGCAAATAAAAAACGCTTGAATGTGAAATAGATCAGCTGACGAGTCTGTTGTATCGCAACTTTCAGACCTCACGCGGGGATACAAAGTAGAGCAATATACTGTATGCATTTACAGTATAACTACTAATGTGACGTTCCGCAGAACGCCACGAAGAAAACGTCCGAGTAATTACAGCGGTATCGCAACCTATAAATCGCCATTTAGTTAATCATAACAACCGCTTACGCCACAAATCATGAAAATTCTCGTTCGGGGTTATATTGCCGGTTAAAATACTAAGATGTCCGAGTAACTCCGAACGGCTTATTAAGACAAATTAACGTAAGCGCTTCAAGGATAAGGAAAAGATGGAACTTACCCACACCCCCTCCTCCGGAGTTATATTGAATTCCGTGTCTTTTTTACCTGTCCTAGTAATCAACTGTTAGGTTTACTTGGAAAGTGAAATCGGAAAATTCGTACTACCTTCCGGTTATCTTTTTAACTACTACGATCATTGTTCATATCCCGTTCTTTGTTGGCTCGGCCAATAAAGATCTTGAAGGTAATTTTCTTAACTATTCATTCACTATCGTTATGTTCGCGTGGGTGGTTTTGTTTTTTGTCGCTTGGATTGCGATAATTGTCGTAGGACTGAGGGCGGGCTTAAAACGCTCAGGCTATACGCACGCCCTCACTTACAGCCTCATCATTTGCACCTGTTACCTAGTTTGGTACCTCTTTTTGGAGCAAGGATATGTTCTTCTCGCAGCGTAAACCTAACCAGTCGCTGAATTCGACGCCTTACCGCTCACCCTTTTTATCGCATCTTTCAGCTTGCGCTAAAAAGTGCTCGCTTCAAGGCGCGAATTAGCTCAAACGTTAGATGTTTCGAAAATGCGGGTGTCTCCTGGTCGTAGTTTTACTCGCTGGGTGTAATACCACAGTCCCGAAACGCGTCGCACCAACACCACCAAAACCCAAAACAATCGATTTAACGCCGTCCGTTTTTACGGCCATGCAGAAAGGAATTTCGGTTAATGGGTCTTCGCTTGATACTGGTCAATCTATAGAGATACCTCCTGGTATTACTACCGTTAAATTTGACGGCGAATCGGTGTATTCCGAAGTTATCAGTGAAGGGCCTCGCAAAGACCACCGAGAAATTAAAACCATTGCCTGCATCGCTTTGCTTCCTCTCTGTCCGGCGATAATGTCGCTAAATACGGAGGGCAACGCAGAGGTGAGAACGCAGAAAGTGCAGTGCAGCGGCTCCACTGCAATCGACATTCATCCCGGGGGAACCTACCTAGCCGAAATCGTTGAAGATGCGGTAACCTATCCCACGTTGGTAATTCAGGAAGTCATTCCTAACCGGCAACGGAAATCGAAAGGAGCTCTAAAATGTACCAAAATGGAAGACCCAGTTGGCGGAAACATCTAACCAGCGGTTCAACCCGACGCCAAACAGCTTCGCTGTTCGGTTCCCTCCGCGCTGCGCGCTCCGGCGCGGGTTACCCTGATCGTTAGGTCGCGCAAGATCGCTAAGTGAAGTTTTCTAAAGCCAACGCTCTGAAATTGACTGGACTATTTCTGAGTGCAATTGGAATTTTAGGTGTCCTGGTTAGTATTACGGCAATAATTGATCCGGTCGGGACAAAATTAGCAGACGATGGTGACCCTTTTGGAATACCACCGTCACTAAGCGAAACTATTATCGTTACAGGCATATATTTTCTAGTGGTGGTAGTCGGCGG
>JBCCFA010000380.1:0-4578 GCA_039029975.1 Pseudomonadota bacterium | reverse complement strand
CTTTTGTCACCTGTCCTTTCAATCGCGCGAAGAATTCCAGGCCGTGCGGCAATTTTTGCAAACGTTCTGCGCTAGCAGTAAAAAACATAAAATTCGGCCGCGAGCGGAAACGTTTGTCTTCGAACTCGCCTTCGTCATTTGTTAACCCGCGCAAAGCCCAGTTAAGCCCGGCAGTGATTCGAGTGGTGCCAGATTTTCCTAGGTGGGTCGCGCTATATTCAGCAGAAAACTTGTGATAGCTGATGGGTGTGTTCAGAGTATCTGCGCCTATCAGGTCAATTGATTCATCGAAATCCTTATAATCAAGCCCTAGGGTGACACCTTGAAATAAACTCCCTCGCGCCTCCAACGAGCGCGTTGCCCTCGCCCCAAAAATGCGACCACTCCCGACCACGCCCAAGGTGCCAACTGTAGCCACATCACTATTGGTACCAACGCCATAAAATGCCATGGTCCATAGCGTATCTGGAATCTTAAAAACGTATGTGCCGGAAAATACTTGGACGTTATCTGGGTTTTCTGGTGCAACTTGGTAAGCAAACGACGCTGAGTGTTCGCGCTGCCACAAATTATCGTAGCGAATAGAGGCGTTGAGCCTGAGTGGCTCCGTGCTTTGTGTATAACGGTCGCTTAGTTCAACCTCACCATGCAAGGGGAGTTTATCGTCAACCTTTAACTCCACTTCGAGTTTGCCGGGTGTTTTACCTGGGCGCAGAACCGGCGTGATCGTTCGGTCTGGACTTAAGCGATTAACGTCGGCGAGTTCTTTTTGTACTTGGGGTAAATAAGGTACTTCGCCTTTGGCCAGTGACGGGACATATCGTTTAATCCGTCCCAGCGAGAAGTATCGAGAGCCCGTTACTTTAAGACGCCCCACTTCACCTTCTGTAACCGCTAAGTAAACAACCCCATCCACCACATCTTGTTCTGGAATGTCGACTAACACTGTGGCGTAGCCGTTATCACGATAAATCTGCTCAAGCGCGGTTCGCGCTTTTTCAACGTCATCAATGGTTTTCTCAGGGCCAAGGAAACGATAAACGGCACGTTCGATATCGATCGATTCGAGCTTAGAATTGCCCTGAATTTGATATTCCCAGACGTCGAATTTTGGTGCTTCGGTCTGCGTCTGCGCAGGCCCGATATCTGACTCAGTTTCTTGCGCCACACTTAACAGCGGACAAAGAAAAACCGAGACTGCAACGATTTTTAGCGATCGAAAAAAACTCTGTAGAAAAACCATGAGCAGCAAACGCTAACCGCCGAACCCTAAGACTTCGACGCTAATAAATGACAATGCCCCTTGGGATAGTGCTTCCCCAATTGCTTCTTCATTGCCGGCGAGACTATCGCCGGCCGTATCCTGCGCAGATTGGGCCGCTTGCGCGCTGGAATCAGACACACCGGTTAATCCCGCTGCCACGCTGCCAACATCTGAGGCAGGAACCCCAACGGACACCCCACCGACGTCAATATTATCCGCGCCAACCACTTCGGTTGCCCCAATCGTCAAGTTACCAGCTGAACCGATACCGGCGTCGCCGGCGATAACGGCGCCCTGTGGCGCGAATAAGAACACGTCCCCCGGCGCACGCCCTGGCGAGGCAACGGCAGCGCGGATACCACTACCCTGAATCGCTGGCGGGAATTCGGTGACGAGGTTGCCTTCTGCATCGAAAGTCGTAACGAGGCCAGGAATTGATAGTGCAGACTTCGCGCCACGGCCTGCGTCGATATCGCCCGTGCCAGACCATATTGCAATGTCACCACCATCAAGCGTAAACACGCGTGAAATTTCGACCAGCAGGTCATCTCGAACGTAAATATTTAGGTCACCTTCGCGTTGTACGACGATACCGATTCTATCGGCGGCCGGATTAGAAAAACCTTCGGATGATGATCCAGCAATGATGTCTCCACCGGGCACCAGTATGTTGATATCACCCCCGTCGACCGTTTGAATGCGGCTAACGAGAGATATTAGATCACCGTTGTAGGCTTGCCCGGGAAACAGAGTCGCGATAGCTTCGTTACCACGTGAGTAATCGTCCGTTCCGGAACTGGTAGCGAATACACCAGAAGCAATCAACTCGTCGAAAAACACATCGATCGCAAACTGGCGTTTTTGCGTCTCGTTTAAGTTTTGATAGCTCGCTATCGGATCTGAACTAGTGGATACACCAAGACTACCTAGATAATTAACTAATCGCGCCTGGTTGCCGCTCGTCGCGCTAAAAAAAGTCTCGGCGAAGGCGTTGTAATCTGGATTCTCGCCGATGCCTTCCAAAACATTTACAGAGGCACTACTATCAGCCAAAGCGGAGTTCAGAGTGTCACCAACCGTGCGGATACCTCCTGAAGTCCCTAAGTCGATATCGCCCGCGGCGATAACGTCTACGCGACCAGGACCGGCGAATGTAAGACTAGATACCTGACTGTCGGCCAGTGCATTGGAATTATTCCGAGCAAGCGGGTAGGTAATATCGCCAGCGCTGAAAATTACGCTGACATCATCGGTGTTGACGTGTTGCGCCTCAAGTTGGAATCGGCGAATACCGTTGCCGGCAAACATTCGAAGCCTTTTGCCTAAATCGAAAATCAAATCCGCGTTATCCACCGAACCCGCGATACCTTCTAGCGCTACAATGCGATTCGCTTGGGTATTTCCAGCGCGCACTGGTTGTACTGCATGTGACGCTGCGTCTAAAACTAATTGCCGAGTTAAGGTGAGATCAGCGAGTGGTTCGGCAACGCTTGGTAGCAACGTCAAGTCGGCGTCGGACAAATTAATTGACGCCACCGTCGCACCCACTCGACGTTGCACGTTTTGTCTAGCGAACAAATCGACTGAGCCTTCAGGGGACGGAAAAAGGCTTAAGGTATCACCAATGAGTACCGAACCTGAGAGGGCGCTGGCCGATAAACTCGGCGGAATAATTTGCAATGCGGGCCTGTCTGCTGGTTCGAAATTAACGTCCGTGGATAAGCTTTCGAAAGCATCTAAGTTTTGTTCGAGCACGACGTTACCGCTGATACTCGTTAGGTTTATCGCCGCACCTTCGGAGAAACTGGCGAAAAACGCTTCATATCTGGGGACTAGAAATGGATCGCCAGACAAGAAATCGATTAAGCCTTGTCGACTCGAGCGCGGCGACAGAAACGGATCCTGCAAGGCGTCGAATGCGATATTACCTTGCGATCTGACATTGAAGATGCCGTCGCTTACCGAAAATGTTAACGGATTTGTTATGCCACCTGAAACCGAGCCCCCTACTTCAATCAAGCCAACGCCTGCGCCCAAGTAATAGGATCCACCAACTACATCACCACCAACCACTAATGATAGATCGCCGCCCCCGACAATCTCCGGTTGGCTACCGAAATCACCCGTTGGTAAAGCTGTCGATGGCAGATACACAGATACGCCCTGCATATCGTTGCCAACACGAATATCAACGTCGCCCCCGCCAAACGCACCGACGCCTTGTTTAAGTAAAGAGAAATCGACTCCCCAGGACGTGCCGATATTCGGGAAATTTGCCAAACCACTTATGATTTCGATGGCACCGCGCGCTAACCAATCGGAAATATAGCCAGTTTGATTCTCTGCCTTAAGATCGCCCGCAACGGAGATAAATACATCGCCACTATTTTCAAGAAAATCGCCGTGCACAATGAGCTCGCGAAACAGATCGTCTAGGTAGGCCCCTGAGCCGCGGTTAGTTCCGGCACTGTAAATGCCGTAGTCGCCCTCAAACGTTAGATTTCCACTGGTAGCAATCTCAATATCGCCCGTGCCTGTCCGTAAAACCGCGCCATCTTTAAATACTAAATCTCGCGCGATGCTTCGGTTTAAGGCAAGCGGATCGGCGCTTGATGTATTCGCGCCAGCGACAAAGCGAAAGCTTGATGATTCGCTTGTAATTGCCGAAGGACGGGGATTGAGCGGATTGAATAAAGTGCCGTTGAAATCTGGTTCGAATCCGTCGCTTACAATCGCATCAATAGTGATCTGGCCGGGCGTGCGTATTGTCAGCGTGCCAGGATCGCCGGCAAACCGCCAATTAATTAAATCGAGCTCATTATTTAAAACAATATCGCCTGAACCGATGACTTCAGCACCTAGTACAAGCTTCACTTCTGGTAGCGACGCGTTAGTCAATCGCATTTCGATGTCGCCGATATGTGGTGCTACATTATCTAGCTGACCCTTGATACTAACGAGCGGATTCGCAAGCGCCGATTCATCGAATGTTCGATATGCCTCGAACCGAATGTCATCTGCTCCCACAACGTTTGCGTTAAACGCTGATACCGAGATTTCGTTATTACCTGCAACCACCGGCGCCCGGACTAGAACGCTTCCCGCACCACCAACGCCGCTAACATTGAATAGCGGCTTAACTTCATCCATCCCGATTGCCGTCGACATGACGTTCACGTCGGCGACACCACCCAACTCGATCTTACCCCCGGCTTCACCGAACTTGGCTGATATCGCTAACAGATTGGCGTTCGAACCAACAGTCAAAGTACCGCCCGCATACGCCCTAATCCTGCCGGCTTTGCCAGCGCTCG
>JBCCFA010000379.1:0-4602 GCA_039029975.1 Pseudomonadota bacterium | reverse complement strand
CCGCTGATTCGCTTACAGTGCTATGAAGGATTGGATGCGAACACCACACTCTATGAATGGAACTATGCGCGGCAAATATTAGCGATCCGCATCGCCAAAAATACTCTGTTCAAGCTTAGCCTTGGCGGTCTCGTCATTTTCGGCCATGCGGATCGCTAATATTTGCCGCGCATAGTTCCATTCATAGAGTGTGGTGTTCGCATCCAATCCTTCATAGCACTGTAAGCGAATCAGCGGCGTATCTAGCGTTTTCGCTAGCACTTTGGCAACTTCAGTTTTACCAACGCCCGCTTCACCCTCAAATAAAATGGGCTTTTCGAGATCGGCAGATAATTTAATCGTCAAGGCCAGGCTACGATCGGCGATGTAATTATCTCGAATAAATGCGTCTTGTACAGATTCGATGCTATTGAATAAATCAGTATTGATAGCGTTCATGGGTGCTTTTTGATTCGGAGACTGCGTTGATTATACGGAAGCGTCCCGCTCGGCACGACGGGAATCTGTTTTCGAGCCCGTTATCGATAAGTAGCCGTGAATTCATCGCCTACCGATCTGCTAATGTCAGGGCCAGGCCCGCAAATAGCCATCCTGGTGGGTCCGCTGAATGTGCTTTTTGTCTGTTGAAATCGGGGCGATATGCCGTCACTCGCATACGAGTATAATGCTGCTATCTAATTATCCGATTGAGCAGGGGAGTTGTTGTGAGCGCAGAATTTAACGCGATCGTTGCCGAATTAAATAGTGAAGGGAAACCGGCCGCTGGGTTGAAGCGGATTTCGCTGGGCGACGTGCCCGATGAAGACGTCCTCATCGACGTTGCCTATTCCACCGTAAATTACAAAGATGGTTTAGCCGTGACCGGTAAAGGAAAAATCTGCCGCCAGTTTCCCATGGTTTGCGGAATCGATCTGTCAGGTACAGTAATCGAGTCGCGTAATGATAAGTGGCAAGCTGGAGATCAAGTGCTGGTGAATGGGTTCGGCTTATCTGAAGATCATTGGGGGGGGTATGCGCAGCAGCAAAAAGTGAAGTCGGAATTTTTGGTGCAGGTGCCCGACGCATTTAACCTAGAACAAGTGATGGCCATCGGTACCGCCGGTTATACAGCTATGCTGTGTGTTAATGCGATTGAAGATCATGAAACAAAACCTGACGACGGCCCGGTGTTAGTAACCGGGGCGGCCGGCGGCGTGGGGTCTGTCGCGGTAATGGCGCTGGCAAAGTTGGGTTACGAAGTCCACGCCTCAACGGGACGTCCCGAGACTGAGTCATATCTTAAGAGCTTGGGTGCCAAGGAGATCGTTGCGCGTGATGATTTGGCACGAGACGCGAAACCACTAGAACGCGAAACTTGGGCAGCCGTGGTTGATTGTGTAGGGGACAAAACCTTAGCTACAGCCATCGCCCAAACGAAACACGAAGGCATTGTGGCGCCCTGTGGTTTGGCCGGCGGGTTCGGATTGCCGGCAACCGTGATGCCGCTGATTTTGCGCGGTGTTACGGTTCGAGGCGTTGAGTCAATCATGACCAGCATGGCGCGACGAGAACGAGCGTGGCAGAGCCTCGCGAACCTGGTCGATCAAAAATTACTGGACGACGTTTACACCGTTGAACCGCTGAGTGCAGTCCCTGAACTAGCAAACACCATCTTGGCAGGCAAAATACAGGGACGCGTTGTGATCGATGTTAACGCATAACAACAGGGGACACTGCGCAGTTTTCCAGTTTAGGGCAAATCGCTAATGTATTCGTCAAGCAGCACAATCGATTGATGCATCGCCAAAATAATATATCGATAGGTTTATTCGGCAGATTCTCGCTGTGAATGGCTACTAATGACTGACTCACCGTTTCAATCGATTAGCGCGGTGACGTTAGCCACCCACGACATGGCGCGAGCGATAACATTCTATGAAGCTATTGGCTTCGATAGAAAATATGGAGACGCCGAGGCGGTAATCACGTCATTTTTTTGCGGCGACAGTTTCCTAAACATCGTTAGGGCGGCGCCAGAAAAATCGATATCTTGGTGGGGTAGGTTGATTTTCTATGTTGACGATGTGGATGCCATGTATTCGCGGTTAACGGGTAGCGGCTATGCCGCTGAAACTTCGCCCCGCGATGCGGAATGGGGAGAGCGCTATTTTCACGCGCTTGATCCTGATGGCCATGAATTGAGTTTTGCAAAGCCCCTGTCGTGAATAATTGGAAACTACTCACCCGCCGCTTCATATTTAAAAATATCTCATTTTTTATTAACTAAAAGTCAGCCTTCGAGCATCGAAAATTCATGATTGGCCAAGAAGCGAAGGAACTAGATTAAGGCGAAATTGCTTCCATAGCTGTCAGCTGAAACAATCATGAGTTGTTTGGCGTCCGGTGCGGCATTGACGGCGTGACCAGCGATCTACCGAGGAAAGCGAAAACCATGTCAGACATTAACCCCATTACACTGCACTATTTTTACGGTCGAGGGATAGGAGAATCAATCCGTTTAATCTTAACAATCGGCGAGATATCCTTCGTCGATAAGCGTTACTCATTTGACGAATATGCGGCCAACAATGATCTAAAATCAAAATCTCCGTTCGGACAAATCCCCTGTCTTCAGGTGGGTGATCGCTATTTTGGTCAGACGGATAGCATTAGTCGCTATGCCGCAAATCTCGCCGGACTATATCCCGACGACGCAATGGAGGCCGCGCGCTGCGACATGATTGTTGTTCAACTTGCGGATATTCAGTCGGCGCTCGCGAAAATGATATACGACGGCGTGCCTGGTGCGCCGGGTACTAAGCAATTTCCTCCGGAAGAAAAAGCAAAGCGCATAGGGCAATGGATGGATGAGAAATTGCCGGATATTTTGCAGCGATTAGAGAATCTTGCGCATGACTCCGCTTTTTTAGCCAGCGGGCTCAGTTGGGCGGATATTGCACTATTTTGCCGAGTCATACACTTAATGGAAACGCAGGCCGGTTGGGAATTGAACGGCTATCCTAAGCTCGAAAAGATATTTGGTTCGGTGGCCAATCATGAGCGCGTGAAATCATGGATTGCCGAACACCCTGATGACTATGAACATTACGAAGCTTAGATAACAAGCGGACACTGCGTTGTTTTACAGTTTGTCGCGCTTAGCTCGTGCACTTCTTTAAAATAGCGTAATCAAATAGCGCATTAACTTCGGCCGCCTACCCAAAGGCTTGTTCGATAGCATTCTAGCGACCTCTTGATCCCCGCCTTAAGAAGTGAGCGCGTCGACCAAGCTGTTAAACTCGGGTGCGATGTTCGGTGATTCGTAAATGGCGGTCGCCACCCGGTTAACTAGCTCGTGGAATTCCGAGTTTGTTACTAAGGTTTCACCGAATTCAGAAAGCATCACGCTCTCAACAAATATTTCTGCCGCTCTTTTAGTTTGTCGCTCGGCTAGCGGCATTGATTTCAGTCTCTTTGCTATTTTTTCTTTTATATCTTTCGCAGGATCAAGGGCTCTGGTATGCGTTTCTTGGCTTTGCTTAGTTTGTTTTGTTCTTGCGGTTTTCTCGGTTTTTGACGCCTGAGCGTTTTCCGAGCGTTGGTTAAGTTGGCCAATTAACCGGGAAAAATGATCGATGGGGTCCACGGCGAGATCTTGTTTGCGTTAAACGTAGGGGAATCGAGGATTTTTACAGCGCGATTTAAAAATACGCTAATTTGGATCACTGTCGTTGTCTTGTTGGTAAGCTGCGAGAAACATTTTACTAACAGATTCTTTCGATTGCGCTTCGGAAGTCGGACTTTCGTCTACGCCAATCGTTTGGCTAGTAGTAGAGTTTATTTCTGCAAGGATGCGGGCCATGTCTTCATTGAGCGCGTCATTTTCGCTGTTAATCGAAAGTCCGTGCTTAAGTTTTGCCGCTGCGCCTTCAAAGTCGTCATCACAAAGTTTTTCCAAACCCGAGGCAAATATGCGGTATGGGTCGCTGTCAGATCTGCTTTTCAAAGCTTCCCAAGCGGATATTGCATTATCGACATCACCTGACATTGCGTGCAAAAGGCCGAGCTGGAAGTGTGCGGCATTTATTTCAGGAACCATCTCAACTGCCTTAGTCAGCTCTTCGGTCGCACGTTCGTACATGCCTAAATCCGCATGTAACGCGCCGAGTAAGTACATGGCTTGCCCATGCCCGGGCTTATCATCCAAAACATTCTTTAGATGCAGAATCGCGGCTTCTTGATCGCCTTGGTTCATGTACTTTAGCGCTAGATGGAAACTCTCATCAGCGTCAAGATTGTTATCAGAGTTGAGCATGGGCGGATTCCTTTCAGTCTACGAGAGCGGCAATAGCGCTAGATGTTAACAACATTGTGGGAGTTAAGTAAAAGGCATCGCCTTTTCGGCACGAATATTCCTTGATTCCAGTCGGGAAAATTTCCCTTGCGGTCAAGAATATTTCGGATCTTATCCGAGACGTATCATTAAAGTTAGATAGGCGATTTGTTAATTTTGGTTGTTATGCCGTTAGCAAAATTAACAAATCGCCTATCTAACTTTAATGATACGTCTCGGATAAGATCCGAAATATTCTTGACCGCAAGGGAAATTTTCCCGACTGGAAT
>JBCCFA010000378.1:0-4604 GCA_039029975.1 Pseudomonadota bacterium | reverse complement strand
GTGCCTTGTCCACTTATTACACCCAGTTAAAAACCGGCGTTGCGGAAGGCACCCTAACAATTTTGAGCGGCGCTTACCCGTACCGTCTTTACGAAGTCGCACCATACATAACACTCGTTAATATCGGTGCTCAATTTACTGGTGCGTTAAGTGTAAACACCAATTTCTGGCAATCCTTGAGCGCGGAATCGCAAATAGCGTTGCGCCACATTGGCGAGCAATATTCACGTCGCACCTCGCTCGCCGCCGTGGACCGCTACCAAAAGGCGCTAGAAGCCATGCAAGAAGCTGGTGCAATCGTCAGTACGCTGCCCGCAGCGGATCGACAACGTTGGATCGAATCGCTCAATAATTTAGGCCAAGAATGGGTCAACCGTTACGAGCAAAAA
This sequence comes from Pseudomonadota bacterium, assembly GCA_039029975.1. GTDB lineage: Bacteria > Pseudomonadota > Gammaproteobacteria > JBCCFA01. Next base: position 4,215 of record JBCCFA010000378.1, on the reverse strand, counting down.
GGATTACCAGCAAAGCAGGTTTTACTTGGACTGATGAATGGCTTACGCGAGCGCGGCGTCGAACCCATCCACAACTGGGATGAGGGTCTCAAATAACATGGGCTACGCTCTTTGGCTTAGTCAGTCAGCCAGATTGCTCAATATTGGCAGCGCGACTGTGATCGCAGCGATCGTACTTCTCATCAACGCCGATGTGTTTGCGCGGTTTTTGTTTTCTTTGCCTATTCGTGGCGCCGTGGAGCTTGTTGCACTAGCAATCCCCGCAACCGTTTTTTTATCTCTACCTTGGCTGAAAATTCGAAACAAATTTATTCGTGCGGACGTCTTTGCGGATCGCATCGAAAAACGCGCGGTAAAATTTTCTGCCGCGCTAAATTTTTTTTTCACGTGCCTAGCAGTAACACTTACTGCATCGATTATCAGTGCGACTACTCCAGAGTTATTTCATAGCTTGAAGTTCGACATTTATCGCGGCGTTGAAGGCGAATTTGCCGCGCGTGTGTGGCCAGTACAGCTAATCGTCATCATAGGTTGCGCGATGCTATTAGTCTTGGAGTGCCTCTCATTTAGGCGAAAAAATTTCTCGGTCTTTTTCATGCTTATTATGGGACTGCTCGCCATCGCGATCGGTGCACTACTTGGTTTCTCTGATTCTCGGACCCTGATCGGCTGCGTCGCTATTGTCCTCATGTTCATCTTGATCTATCTCGGCATTCCAGTCGCCTATGCGCTACTCGGTGCTGCCGTTTTCGGCATCGCGATCATTAGAGGAGACATACTCGTTGCTGTAAATACGCTCGGTCTGGTAGCAACCGGCGCTATTAGTTCTTATGTATTTGCAGCGGTGCCGTTATTTGTTCTACTTGGAGTGATAGTTGGCGCGGCCAATATTGGGCGCGATGCTTTGCAAAGCGTGCATTGGTTAATGGGCCGCGTTGTCGGCGGGCTAGCCGTCTCTACCATTGTGGCCAATGCCGTCTTCGCCGCGATTACCGGAATTTCTATTGCCTCGGCCGCCATATTTTCACGCATTGCAGCGCCGTCTTTGATTGCCCAAGGGTACCAACCACGATTCGCAGTGGGATTAATTGCCGGGTCTTCGGTACTCGGTATGCTGATACCCCCAAGTATTTTGTTAATCATTTATGGTTTGGTCGCCGAAGTTTCGATTAATGCACTTTTCACCGCAGCGATTATTCCAGGCTTGATATTAACCTTGGTTTTTATTGGTCTCGTGATGACAGCCGCTATCATTAAACCCTCGTTTGCGATAGCGAGCACATTCAGCGAGACGGACGATTTATCAATCACTACACGAGAAGCGCTGCATAAATCGACGCCCATTGGTTTGCTGATAGCGATAACGCTTGGGGGCATCTACGGCGGCGTATTCACGCCAACCGAAGCCGGCGCGGTCGGTGCGTTGGCAGCGCTTATCTTAGGTCTTGTGATGGGGCGACTCAGAATCTCCAGTCTCGGCGCTTTATTTTCAGACGCTGCTGAGTCTTCCGCTTCCATCTTAATTTTAATCCTTGGCGCCGGCGCGTTTTCGATCATGCTCACCCTTTCCGGTATTCCAGATGCCCTTGGCGATGCGATTGCACAAGCCGGCCTAGGTTTGGTGACCTATTGTCTTTGCTACTTACTAGCGCTTATTCTGCTTGGCACGATTCTGGACTCCACGTCAATTCTGCTGATCATGGTGCCTCTTGCCTTGCCGACGATCATAGCGCTGCAGGGCGATTTGATTTGGTTTGGGATTGTTACGGTTATTGGGGTTGAAATTGGCCTGCTCACGCCCCCATTAGGATTAAGCGTTTATACGATAAAATCCTCGCTTGAAGACGATACGATTAGTCTTATTGATATATTCACAGGCGCGCTGCCTTTCGTTTTAGCCATGTTACTAGTTACGGTGTTAGTTATTTTGTTTCCAGATCTCAGTCTGATTCTTCTGCAGTAAACGCACGTGGCTACGCTCAGTATTGTCTCCGACGTTGTTTGCCCATGGTGTTACATTGGTAAGCACCGGCTGTTCCAAGCATTGGACACCGTGCGAGAAAAGCACCCTTCTGCCGTCATAACAATCGACTGGCTGCCCTTCGAACTAAACCCTGAATTACCGCCAGCCGGTGTTCCGCGCGACGAGTATTGCGAAAGAAAATTTGGCACGATAGCTAGGGCGAATAGAATCTACGCTGAAATCGCGGCCAATGCTCAAGCCGACGGGCTACCGATCAAGCTTGACCGTATTTCAACAACGCCTAATACACTTAGCGCGCATAGATTAATCTGCTATGCGAGTCGACTGGGCCAGGCGAACGCGGTCGTTGATGGGCTATTCCGTGCTTATTTTGTCGAAGGAAAAAACATTGGCGATAAAGATACGTTAATTGACATTGGGTACCTCGTTGGACTTGAAGCGAATCCGATCCGCAAGTTACTCGACGAAGAAGTAATAAGCAATGAGCTTATTGCACAGCGCGAACAAGCCTATGATAGCGGGGCGCAAGGCGTTCCAGCTTTTTTGTGGAATGGTAATTGGCTATTCATCGGCGCACAGTCTCCAGAAACAATTGTGCAAATCATTGAGCAACGCCTCAACCAGGCGTAACGACCAACAGGTGCAATGAACAAATCGATTGCCCCCAACGATCACAATCACTTTCACGAAAAGCACGCTTGCCTGCTCTGCGAAAGCTTCGAGCGCCTAACTGGTAAAAGCTTGCTTGCGCAAGATGCGGAAAACGTCTCGCTTGGTAAACAATTGTTTGAAGCGGAATTTGTTGTCGTCTCGCATGGCACTGAAGCGGATCCAGTCTTCAATTACGCGAACCAGCAAGCCCTACGACTGTTCGAGATGCACTGGTCTGAGTTTGTGACGCTACCCTCGCGGCTATCAGCGGAGCCCGTCCATCAAGATGAGCGCGCACGATTAATGGCTGCAGTAACCAGCCAAGGCTATATCGATGACTACGCGGGGATTCGCATCGCCAAAAGCGGAAAACGTTTCCGTATCACGTCGGCCACGGTTTGGAACGTAATTGATGCGGATGGCGCTTATCGTGGTCAAGCAGCCACCTTCAGTAATTGGGCGTGCTTAAACGAAAGCTAGTCGCGCGCACGCTCGTGTAATTGCACAACATTGGGTTCTAAAAACCGCGAGCGAAAATCTGCATCACTGAGCGGCGCGCCAAAATACAAGCCTTGGCCAAAATCACAACCCATTTCCGTAAGCATGGTGAACTGCGATTCCGTTTCAACGCCCTCGGCAACCACTTTCACACGCAGCGCCTTGGCCATTGCCACGATAGATTCCACAAGTAACGCATCGTCCAAACTACGTTCAATATCGCGGATAAACGTTTTGTCTATCTTAAGCGCTGTGACTGGTAGCCGCTTAAGGTAGCTAATTGCTGAGTACCCTGTCCCAAAATCGTCGATACAAATACCGACACCCAAATCTCGTAGGGCTTCGAGTACACCGACGATCCGATTTTCTTCGCCGAGCACAAGCGATTCGGTAATTTCTATAATCAAGCGATCCGCTTCGAAGTTTGCCTCGGCTAAAAGTTCGCTAACGAAGTTCGCATCAAAGTGCCCCCAAAACTGTCGACTGGAAACGTTGACTGCAACGTTTAGCAATTTGGTTTGTTCGTGACTTCGCCAATTAGTGGCCGTGCTTGTTGCCTCAGCGATCACCCATTTTCCTAGCTCATCGATAAATGCGGTTTCCTCCGCAACCGGAATAAACTCATCCGGTAGCATTAAGCCCAGCTCCGGATGCTGCCAGCGGACTAAGGCTTCGACGCTAGACAACTTATTTGTCTGCAAATCGAATACTGGTTGATAGTTCAACAAACATTGATGTTCTTTCACGGCCGCGCGTAAGTCTTTTTCAATGGTAACGAAACGCTCGGCTCGCTCTGTCATGTTTGAGGTGAAAAAACGATAGGTATTGCCGCCTCCGGCTTTCGCTTGGTACATCGCTAAATCGGCGTACCTCAGGTATGCCTCTGCTTCAACGGTATCGTTCGGCGCCAGCGCAATACCAATACTTGCACTGCAGTACACTTCCTGCCCATCTAGCTCGTAAGGCGTGCCCAATTTTGTCAACAAATTTTGTGCAATTCGAAGCGCGTTAATCGGCGCATCAATATAGCGAAGCAACACGACGAATTCGTCGCCTGCAAATCTCGCTACGTAATCCGTTTC
>JBCCFA010000377.1:0-4608 GCA_039029975.1 Pseudomonadota bacterium | reverse complement strand
CTTCGCTGCAAATTATTGCTTGTCGCATGCTAATGCAAATATGTTTGCAATGTGCTGGTTGTGCGAATGAGTTGTACGCATAATGTTTGGCATGCAAATATGTAAAAAATGGTCGTGCAGCATCATTTTGGTCCAAGGTTCTAAATGATTGTGGTTTATGGGTAGTTAGCAAAGCTTTCGATTTGTAGAGCTCAACAATTGCCGTCTCACCGTCACCCAACGCGGCTCTCCAAGACCACCCCCATGGCAGCAGCGAAAATTGTGGCCACGCTACCTCTTCCTTATTTGTTGTCGTTTCGTAACCATAAGCCACAAAAAGCGGCGGCGAGGCATTGTCGTAATCTGTCGCAATAGTGTGTGTTGTCGCCTTGGTGTGTGCACTCGCGTTAATCACCCAAGTGCTATCGAAGGTTTTGTTACGGGTAGTGATCCGAGTGCGCTTACTAGTTTGGGTGGTAATGTTAAGCACCGGTTCAGCAAACTGCACTTCCACGCCAAGTTCTTGAGCTCGCGTTAAGAATACTTCTAGTAAGGCTTGGCGCCGAATGTGATAGCCACGCCATGCTTGATCCTTGGTTTGACCAAAATGTTTTCTGCGCCAGGTTTCACTTTCGTTATGCGCAATGCCTAGCGGTCGGCCGCATGCGTTTTTCTCAACGGCGTCGTGAACACCCAGCGTCGAAAAAATGGCTTCTGCGCCGGGGTGTAGGGTTTCACCCGGACCCGCACGCAAATTTGGTGTGCGTTCCAAAACTACGGTTCTAAATCCTTTTTGCGCTGCTGCAATCGCTGCACTTAATCCCGCAACGCCGGCGCCAATGATGGTGATATCCATTCTCTGTGCTGAAATTAGCGGCCTAAATTTCCCAATCGTCATCATTGAATTTAAAAATCATGCGCCCATCATCGCCGACAAAAAACTTGCCTTCTACCGCGATACGACTGCGTCGAAACCAGCGTCCTTTATCGACAGCATCTTGGACCAATGTATAACCATTAACAACGGCAAGCACGATTTCATAGACCGGAGCGGTTAGTTGGAAGTGGGCGTTCTCAGCTGCGGCCAGATCGGGATCTGTCGGTCGAGCATCGCGAAAATGCAAAAGTTGAATTGAGGTATTGCGATCATCGACATTGAACCGGCTAGCGAGTCGTTGCCACGCAATTATTCTTGCTTGATATTCCTCCTGGGTAACTTTCATCGTTTCCGACAATGTAAACTGATTGGCCAAGGCTGTTTTGATGTAATCGAGGTGATCAAAATCTTCTACTTCCAAAAAATCACCACTATCGCTTTGAACACGTCGCGTGCCAACGATACCGTCCCACGGTGGGGCACCTTCCAGACCAATTTCTTTATCTGTCATTGGCGCGACAATACGGTTCTGATACTGCCAGCCATAAGAACGCGAGGTATCCGGCGCCACTGAGGGCCAATACGCGGAGATTGCCGCGCACAGCTTGGCATCTTCAGGGAAGGGGCTGCCAAGGCCATGGGCGGCCAGAAACGGTTGGTCTTCCTCATCATCATAGTCTAGGCTCGTATCCCAACCGGGTGCGTAAAATCCGGCCGCGCCGTCGGGTAATGAGGTTACGCGCGGTATTTTTTGCGCTGATGAAAAGGCTGAATCGGCTTGCTTTGCAGATTCATAAAGACCAACCATCGCTGAGACCGTTACATCCGCCGGTACGAAAGGCGCGTTAAACCGCCGTAAATCTAAATTTGGCGCAGCGCGTTGATCGGCTAAGGTGAGGGGAGGGACTCGCCAAACCCTTTTGCTAATTATGCTGCGTAGTTCTCCAAGCGCCCAATCGAGTAATTCTGATTGGCTTACGTATGGATAAAAATCTGGTGCGGCAAGAATTGAATAGGCGGGAATGCGTCGGTCGAGATGTCCGGGTAAGCCTGCTATTTTTGTGCTTACCCAACCATCACCGGCGAAATCAGTGTAGTGGTGAGCAGTGTACGGATCCGCATTGCCATGTTTCCCACTGGCGACGATCGCACGCACATTTTCAGACTCATTTAGATCCCGAGTAGTAGTGCCGTCGGAAAATACTCTGGTACGTACGTGAACATACTCAGGTGCGCTGCGCGCGCTTTGGTCATCGGGCGGAATTGTACGTGGACCGATACTGAAACTGGCGAAAGCCCCGCTGCTCGGTGGAACTTTAGTACCAACGACTAATCCGTCTTTCATGGTTGGCTCGACTAGTCGGTTTTTCGGGATGGGGCTGATTACCCCTTCCCCGAAAGTATTAGAATCTAAGAAGTCGGCAAGATCTTGGCGAATGGTGAATGGTTCGCTGTCAGTGGCAGGCGGTTTGAAACCAGATGCGAAGCTATCAGGAATATTCGACAACTGCCCCATATTTCTTTCATGTATCTTTGCTAGTTTTACATTCGCATGTTCGGCTTCGATATCTATTGTTAGGGATAATTGTTTGAGGCACTCATCGCCGGAAAACAATTTGTGGAGTGGAACCCAAAAGCGTTGCTCAGCATCGGGGACAGTCGCTTGCGGTGTGTCGCGCAATTGAAACTGTTGATGTGCTTGCAGCGCACGGTCCGCTTTATACGGGCCGAAGTTACTTTCATCGCCTTCTAACTGAACGGCTAGATACACGCCGTAACGACATGGAAGCACGCGGAAGCTAAAGATATTGTCACCGGGTTCCAGCGGAGAGAAAGCGCGTTTGGCGCCGTCCCAATGTGGAGCGCTAGTACCAACCCGCGAGATGCCTGTGCGAGAGAAAACCATATCAGCGTGCATGCCATGGCTAGTAGCAGCGCGGTTGCGGTACTCGCGCGCGAAAACGCCCACGGCGAGTTTTGCGCCCAACGGTAGTTGCGAACGAATGTCCTCTAAAGATCGCTGCTGAATACCGAATACTACATTCTCTGCTAAATCTAGCTCAGCCGGCGTAGGGAATTCAGTGAACGGCGTTCCGTCCGGCGCTGTTAACACCGCCGGGGACCCTAAGGCATGAAAAAGAAAACTGTTCGCTGGGCTTCCGGGTTCAATCGCTCGAAAAGCTTGCGGTGAAATATCTTCGAAACCGTCGAGAGCAAGGACACTTTGTGGGTTACTGTGAGCTCTTACTAGCTTGCTGGCGAAATCGGCGGCATTAATGTCAAGTTCTAGTGCGGTGAAAAGGTCGTCCCAACCGCCGTATGCAAGGCGTGCAAGAACCGTTTGAAAGTCATCAAGAAGAGGCATGAATGAAACTCCTTTTATTTGAACTAAATTCCGTGATTACTTAAAGCTGGATTGCAAGTAAGACTCGCTCTTTGGTCCTTTATGCAGATAGCCTATATCGAAGTAGTAAGTAATTTCAATCGGTGGTGCGTGCTTGTTAGGAAAACTAAGGTGTGGTCTACTTCCAAGCGAAATACGGTTTTATGGAACACATATTGCGTTGAGTAATAGTATTTACAAGGAGAAAAAGATATGCGTATTTACTCGGTCGATAGTATCTCGCTGACGTTACAAAAATCTAACCCGCCGAAACTGGCCATCCAAGTTATGGGTACGGCAACAACAACGGGATGGACAAACGTTCGATTAAACCCATTGGAAAATCAAGTGTCGGCCGATGGGATATTAGATCTAGAATTGGTCGGTGATCCGCCAACGGGTATTGTCTTACAGGTTCTTTCTCCTGTAGCCGCTGACCTTGTAATTGATCAAGATGTGGAAAAAATTATTGGTGTACAAATCCACGCGCGGACCAATAATCGCACACAATTATTGGCGCAAGACCCCCCTGTAGCCTCACCGCCCGCCCCTGGAAGGTTTACTACTTTTGCCCTTGGTGAAGAAACACCAATTTGGCCGCTGCCGCCAATCCCACCTACAACATTGGCAATTGGAGAAGAGGGTTGGCCCTGGAGTTTTGGTCACGGTGAGGAGCCGCCGTGGAAACCCGCCGTGGGAGAAAAACCCCCAGGCGGAGAAGATTTTCGGCGAATAGATGATCTCATTCAAACTGTCGGGCCTTTTGGGCGACGATAACCATGGATGGAAGCCTGCTCCTTGCAGGCGGGGGGAACGATCCAAACTTAAAGTGTTTGGAAGCTGCCGCTGCTGCCGCTGGTGTTAGAACTCAAACGCTATACCGCACGGCCGGGGAAGAGCCGGCCGTGCTTTGGTCTGCTGATAGCAACCGTCTAATTGTAAATGGCGAAGAAATCACCTCTAAAGCGATCTTTATTAGGCATGATGTGTTTTCCTACTTGTCTTCTGGTTCGCAAAACGATTCTAACTTAGCCCAGTCTTGGTATGGCCTTGCAATCGGTTGGTGCTTATCTAATCCTGAAGTCGCCTGCTTCAACAGGCGTTTTGATTTCCGTAGCTCGAGTAAAATGAGTGTCTTGAGTTTCGCCCACCAAATCGGAATCGCTATACCGCCAACACGAGTGACGAATGATCGTGCGGAGGTAGAGAGCGCAATAAACTCAGGCTTTGGCACTGTTGCCAAGCCGATTGCCGGTGGCGGATATTGCAAAGAATTGCAGGATCTAAGAGCAGAAGTAGAGTGGCGAAATAATAGAGCACCGGCGCCCGCTTTCATTCAACCAAAATTAACCTATCCAGAATATCGTTT
>JBCCFA010000376.1:0-4617 GCA_039029975.1 Pseudomonadota bacterium | reverse complement strand
TCCGCCTGTTTGTTGCTCGAATGGTGAGACCGAAATAACTCGACTCAAGCCCACAGCTAAACTCACGCCTGCATCATTTGGTGGATATGTTCCAAATTTACGACGGGCTTGGTAAGCAAACGGGAAAGTGTCGTCTGAGTCTGGGTCGGCCAAAAGTTTAAAATCATCATCGTTAGAAAAAAATCGGAATGTAGAAACTGCCGAGCCCACCATCGGTTCCCCGAAGTCTATTTCGATGAATTCGATAGCAAAATCGGAGTAGGTAAGTTCTTTGAGTCTGAAATACGACCCGTCATCGCTTATTAGTAGTTCTGCCCCTACCGCGGCGAAACTTGATGGTACTGGTGCAAGAGCGAAAACTAATACGACTAAAATTAGTACTGTCACTCGCGAGGGGGATTTCATCGGACCTACGCCTTCCATTGTGCGCGATATGGCTTCAACTCTATCGACACGCTATCACACAAGACTTATACGTCGCACTTTAGGCAGGTCCCGACACAAAAATTAACAAACACCCTATGGTCGCGTCGCCTCATAGGCATGTCAGTGCTTCTTTAAAGACTAGCACTTGGAATGCTGGGGACACACTGCCCATTATTACAATATTGCTGAATGGAAAAACAAGTAGTATCTCTAGCGTTAAAACAAGGTCAGAGGTTTTAATTTAGTCCCTCCGTCCCGTTTTAGAATCTCCGCCCCCGCTCGGACTTTCTGAGCACCTGTAAAAATCCAATAATTCGAAGTCTCCAAAAAGGACCGTGCCGACGGTTTGCGTGCCCTTCGTCATAGCTGTTACCAATTGCTCGGGAGGTGGCATTAATTTCGTTGAGATTCTAACCGTACGAGTTAGTATTGGATTGAAAAAACTGTTGGCGCTAGTTCTAACAACGGGCGTTTATTATTCGTCGGATAAACGGCGCGGTGTTGAATTCCTGACAGGTTTCACTGTATCTTGAGCCCCCTGCAACCCACAAGGACGTATAACTGCAGCGTCCACCGTGGCCAGAATAACAATGAAAAAGGAGTTTGAAAGTGGGCTACCTTCCAAGATTATCGATTCTGTTCTTGTTAACCCTTACCGCATGTTCGACTCCTCGGACCGTGATGAAACATCCTGAAACTGGGCAGGTTGCACAGTGTGGAGGTAGCGCAACCGGTTCCCTCGTGGGCGGCGTGGTGGGCTACCACATTCAAAAAGGTAACGACCGTAAATGCGTTAATGAATACCTCAAACAAGGATTCGATACGGTCGAATCCGAAGACAAATAAGATTTAACGATTGGATGCAGGGGACAGAGGGATTAATAATCGACCGGCTCAGATAGCCTGGAATTTGTAACTAAGCTCTGACATTGAGCTGATGAAAATGAGATTTCTAGAGCTTGGTAAAAAACAATGCGACTAATTGGAATTATGTTTTCGTGGAGATTAGTCGGTTAAGAATTAATCCCTCCGTTTTTTCGATTTATCGCACACCGACTCCCAAGTATCGCGGCTCCGTTAACCTAATGTCTCCAAGATTGTTTTGTTGGTTAGGGAGACCGGCTACCTACCTCGCATGCGGCTTCAACTCGTCAAGTGCCTTTAACAAATCCACTCAGCAAACAGGGCAAAATCACTAGGTAAATTCTTAAATTATTTACACTAAAGCTCTGCTGTTTCGAAAAATCAATAACTTAGACGTGGCGTGAATCTTGCTTTAACAGACTTAACCAAGAGCAAATAACGGGAGCATTACCTATGAAATTCTTACGCAACAGCTTTCTACTCGTGGCGCTAGTCGGTGCTTTCTCCCCAAGCCACGCCGTTATGATATGGACGGGCCCTGATGTGTTTATATCGCAACCGGCTGATGCACCATTGAGCGTGACCGATGTCTTAGTGCCCGGCGCTGCGTCGCTGTCGCGAGGCTCAGCAGGACTACTTTGTAACCTTGAAGTGGGAGATTCGTGCCAACCTAATCTGTTTTTCAATCCATCTAATTTTGAGTTTGCATTCTCCGGCTTAAACGGCAACGGCGTCATTGCTTATGGCTCCGCGGCAAATTACGCCGCATTAAACTTCTCAGACTTAGATGCCGCGTGGGTATTGAGCGCTGGCTTTAATGCACCGGGCTCGGTTGGTGTAGGTCGCATTGTTTCATTGGACATCTATTTCGATATTGAATTTTCGGATTGGGGGCGAGGGGCAAATAGCGCCAATCCGTCTATTGGCAGCTTTGCCTACCGGCGTTCCTCTGCCGCTGTTGTCGTACCAGAACCCACTACCCTTGTCCTAATGGGTTTAGGTATCGCCGGATTTGGGTTTAGAAGAAAGATGAGATAAGTTTGAAGACTCAGTGATGATTAGAAACCCGCTTCGGCGGGTTTTCTTTTTGGTAAACGAATGCGAAGCCTTGCTGAAGAGATTGGGAATTCACATTGCTAATTTCAGGTGACGCAAAATTTTGATCATTGGTCGGGGTGACAGGATTTAGTCGCTACATCCTTGTAGCTCGCCCTTCGGGTCAGCTCCACTGCGTTGCGCTGTTCAAAATCGGCTATCCTGCCGATTTTGTGAACCTACTTCTTCGGTTCAAAACCTGAGAACCACAAGCGCTAAGTAAATTCTCCGATACTTCATATTGAAAAATTTACTTAGTGGTCGGGGTGACAGGATTTACTCGCTACATCCCTGTCGCTCGCCCTTCGGGTCAGCTCCACTGCGTTGCGCTGTTCAAAATCGGCTGTCCTGCCGATTTTGTGAACCTACTTCTTCAGTTCAAAGCCTGAGAACCACAAACATTAAGTAAATTCTCCAACGTTTCACATTGAAAAATTTACTTAGTGGTCGGGGTGACAGGATTTGAACCTACGACCCCCGCCTCCCGAAGACGGTGCTCTACCAGGCTGAGCTACACCCCGATTGTGTGTTTAAGAACTGCGGTGGACGGCGAATTCTGCGAGTGCGTTTAGGGCATCCAGGTATGGAGATGGCGGGACATCTCTCAACGCCGCTTTTGCTTTGGCCGCTTCGGCTTCGGCAATCGAAAAAGTGTATTTGATGGCGCCTGAGGATTCAATTGCGGCCAAGATTGTATCGATCTGTTCCAACCCGCCTTGTTCAATCGCGTTGCGAACCACTTCTTTTTGACTCGGTTCACCGTTCCACATGGCGTACAGCAACGGTAGCGTGGGTTTGCCTTCGGATAAATCATCACCAATGTTTTTGCCGATACTGTCAGCCGAAGAGTTGTAATCCAAGGCGTCGTCAATCAACTGAAAGGCGGTGCCAAGGTGCCGCCCATAGGTCGCGAAGGCGGACTCAAGTTCCGCATCGTTAGTACTTAGCACCACGCCGAGCTGTGATGAGGCTTCAAATAATTTAGCCGTTTTATTTCGAATGGTGTCTAGATAACGTTGTTCGGTGATCGATGGGTCATGACAATTCACCAACTGCATGACCTCGCCTTCGGCAATCGTATTGGTTGCATCAGCCAATACTTCTAAGATTCGCATATTTTGCAAATCCACCATCATTTGGAAAGCGCGCGAGTACAAGAAATCTCCGACTAATACGCTGGCCTCGTTACCCCAAACCAGATTGGCAGTTTCGCGGCCGCGGCGCATTTGCGAGGCATCAACCACGTCGTCGTGCAACAAGGTGGCGGTGTGCACCAACTCAATAATGCAGGCCACATCAATATGGCGTTGCCCTTCATACCCTACGGCCTTCGCGGCCAGTAGGACAAGAATCGGCCGCAAACGCTTACCGCCCCCACCAATAATGTAGTGGCTGAGCTGGTTTATCAGCATCACGTCGGAATACAGGCGCGATTTAATGCGCTGATCCACCGCTTCAAGGTCGGTGGCCACCAGGGCATGTATTTCTTCAATGGTCGGATTTGGCGTGGTAACGCTCATGCAGCAGGCCGGGAGATTTAGCGGTTACGGGGTAGATGATAGGATCTTGCCAAGGGTATCAGTAAAATGCCAATAAATTCCGAAAATTGGCGGCACATTGCCCTATATCCCTTCCTTGGAAATGCGCTTAAACGCTTGTATCTAGCCACTATTTTCCGTAGAATCGCGCGCTCGCGAAGGGGCGCTCTGCGCGGCCAGTAGCCCAATAGAGGCGAATTTCTTCTGCCCACCGCGAATTTTCGAGATTTCTACCAGGATAGACAGTTTCATGAACGCAGTGATTAAAACCGGCGGTAAGCAATATCGCGTTAGCGAAGGCGACAAGCTTAACATTGAGACCTTGGCGGGCGAGCCGGGCGACGAACTGGAGCTTGGATCGGTGCTAATGATTCATGATGGTGATTCGGTCGAGATTGGCAAACCAGTCCTTGAAGGCGCTAAAGTAACGGCTAAAGTTATTGAGCACGGGCGTGGCGAGAAAATTAAAATTATTAAATTCAAGCGACGCAAGCATTACCGTCGTCAAATGGGTCATCGCCAAAACTACACCCGAGTAGAAATTACTGGCATTAGTAAAAGCTAATTGACCAAAATACGGATTCAGCGAACAGCAGGCAGACTAGCATGGCACATAAAAAAGCAGGCGGCAGTACACGAAACGGTCGCGATTCAGAATCAAAACGACTTGGCGTGAAGCGCTTTGGTGGCGAGC
>JBCCFA010000375.1:0-4624 GCA_039029975.1 Pseudomonadota bacterium | reverse complement strand
GCGCGCCTTCTAACCCTTCTGAGTAATCGATTTCTGCACCCATCAGGTATTGAATACTCATTGGGTCAATCAACAACTGAACGCCTTGGTTTTCCACCACGGTATCGCCATCGCCTTCGTTTTCATCAAAAGTGAAGCCATACTGGAAACCCGAGCAACCACCACCGGAAATGAACACGCGAAGCTTCAAGGAGTCGTCACCCTCTTCATCGATTAAAGTTTTCACTTTTGCCGCAGCAGAGTCGGTGAATACCAGCGGCGCTTGCGGTTCCAAGGTGACAGTTTCAGTGGTCATATTACGGGCCTCGATTATCTAATACTTAGCAAATGCGGCCATTTTAACCGAAATTCAAGCCCGAATTTTGGTTCTTAGCGACGCGATTTCGTCACTATTCCGCAGATTCGGCCAAATTGTGGCCCAAAGCCAGGGGTTCGTGGTCCTCATCCGCTAGGCGGACGAGTTTTCCGTTAACTTCTGCTCCCATCGCCATCTCTATCAAGCGATAGTAAACATTGCCCTCCACCCGGGCGCTGGACGCCAGTTCAACATGGTCAAACGCATGGACATCCCCATTCACAACGCCGTTAAGAATGACGTAGGGTACGCGAACTTCACCTTCAATGGTCCCTCGATCGCTCAAGGTGAGGGTGGCCTGATCGTCCCCATCAGTTTCCACGTTGCCACGCACCGTTCCATCGACATGCAGACCACCGCCAAAGGTAAGGTCACCCACAATGGTGGATTGCTGTCCAATCAAAGAATCGACTTTCGTTGGTTTACGCTTTTTCGGCTTTCGTGACATCATATTTGGATTCCAGAACCTGGTTAGTTAACAACACTTTTCCATTTATAGACTTCGTTAAAGGATAGCTTACTTCGACCGCTTTGGTGGACCGCGACATAAATATCACGCGGAAGGAAGCCTTCAGGCAGCTCCATGATCCCCTCAATACGGCGAAAATGCTTGAACTTGAAACTCAAGGGGTCGGCGCCGTCTTGGGCGATTTGCCCCAAACGGACCCAGTGCTCCTTGCCGTCCTTCTTACCCCGAAATTCCACGGCTACGTTGCCATCCGCCACCCTGTCGTCTTTCGTCACGTGCGTCAGCACCAAGCGATATTGATAGCGTCGCTCGCCGTCAAAATCCGTGATTCTGAAACCCCGCACTTGCGGTCCGGATTCTGCTTCAGTTGACGCAAATATCTCCCGGTAGAAGCCGAGTTCCGATTCTAAATTAGCAATATCAGTCTCAAGGGCGGTGACAGATTTTTGGTAATCGATTCGGGCGTTTTTATCGATGTCTATAACTCGCCGGTTTCTGGCAATCTCGCTTTCCAGCTCATCAACTTGCTGCTTGAGCTCGATATTCTCTTCGATCAAACCGGCTTTAGATTGAGACCGATCTAAGGTGCTTAATATGTGATTCCACTTGCCATAGTTAAACGCGACTGCCACAGCAAGTGTCGCGCCGAGTAAAAAAAACAAAATAATCGTGGCGCGCCTAACAGGGCGATGTTGCTTGACGACAAGTTTCATAACCCAGCACCAACCTGCTTAGGGAGTTAACGCGACGCCGCGCAACCCGGCTTGCTCATCTAAACCGAACATCAAGTTAGCGTTTTGCAATGCTTGGCCAGCCGCGCCCTTCACCAAGTTATCGATCACTGATTGGATCACGACTCTCCCATTACTCTGATCGATGAAACCGGCGATTCGGCAGTAATTACTACCCTTAACACTCGAGGTTTGAGGACTACTACCGTCGCTCATGATGTCTACATACGGATGGTCGACGTAGCGCGCTCTATAAATCTTTTCTAGGTTATCAACTGTACCTACGAAATTGGCATAAATGCTTGCCTCCATGCCGCGAAACATCGGTAGCAGGTGCGGAACAAAGGTTAAGCCAATCTCGTTATCGCATATGGCACTCAAAGTTTGAACGATTTCTGGGTGATGTCGATGGCCAGATACAGCGTAAGTCTTAAAGTCTCCGCTCACCTCACCAAATAATTTGTTCAAACCCAAACCGCGACCTGCGCCGCTAACGCCAGACTTCGCATCGGCAATAATCGATTTGGGATCGATGAGCTTTTCCTCAAGTAACGGCAACAAACCCAACACCACAGCCGTCGGATAACAGCCCGGATTGGCGACCAGATTAGCATTTTGGATCCCTTCGCGAAAAAGCTCCGGTAGACCGTAGACCGCTTCCGCGACTAGTTCCGGGCAGGCGTGATCTTGCTGATACCACTTAGACCATACGGCCAAATCGCGGAGACGAAAATCGGCGGACAAGTCGACAAGTTTACACCCCTTGGCCAACAAATTTGGCGCCTCGTGCATGGCAGTGCCGTTGGGGGTGGCGAAGAAAATCAACTCACAATCTGCCAGGGAATCACTATCCGGTAACGTAAATGCGAGATCGACCTCGCCCCTCAGCGCCGGCCAAAACTTACTAATTGACAGCCCCTCGTCGGAACGAGATGTCGCTTTAGTGAGTTCCATTTGTGGATGATGGGCAAGCAAGCGCATTAACTCAGCGCCGGTGTAGCCCGTCGCGCCTACTACTGCTACGGAAATCATGTCTGGATGCTCTTGTCAGTCATACTGGCACACCTAAACTAAATCTGCTGTGCGCCGCAAAAGGCGGGCCAGACTAACACATTTTGCCTACAGGTCAATGAGTTAGCGCACTCATTCAGCCATCATTTGGCCTCATCGCGTATACTTAAGTCTTGCCGATTTATCAGACGCTCCGCCGATTGGCGGCCGCTAGTTCCACATGTCGGCCCGATATTTCAATTTCAGAGGAATCTTTCATGGATCCGACTGCCTCCATCGCCCTCGCTGCCGGCGCCGCTTGGGCAAGCGGACTTAACGCTTACGCGGTGATATTGATTTTAGGTGTCCTTGGCAATACTGGCTACATGACCTTGCCGGCTGATCTAGAACTCCTCATGCACCCCATGGTCATGATCGCGGCCGGATTTATGTATTGCGTGGAGTTCTTTGCTGACAAAACGCCAGGCGTCGATACCGGCTGGGACGCAATACATACGTTCGTGCGGGTACCCGCGGGCGCATTGCTGGCGGCCGGCGCCATGGGTGATATGCAACCCGCCCTTCAAGCAAGCGCGGTGTTGCTCGGCGGTGGTTTGGCCGCTACCAGTCACACAACAAAAGCGGCAACTCGCGTGATGCTCAATACCTCACCCGAACCTTTTAGCAATTGGACGGCTTCAATTGCCGAAGACATCGCCGTGTTAGGCGGAATCTGGGCGGCGTTAAATCATCCGGTAATTTTCTTAATCGTGCTCGCGATAATCGTTTTGATCATGTGGTGGGTGATTCCGAAACTCTGGCGCGGTGTTAAACATGTGTTCCGTGCGATAGTCCGTTTTTTCGGCGGCAAAGCCGAAGACGAGAAACCGGATAAGTTAACGGCTAACAATACGCCACCGCCAAGCCTAGATAACGTCGACCCGAAAGCCCTGGGCGAACCGTAACCGACCGGGCCAAAGGAAGAACCCTAGCGCTCTCACTATCCACTTAGAACTTAGCCGCAGCCCATGTATCTATGGCTAAAAGCCTTTCATGTGATCACGGTAGTAACGTGGTTCGCGGGCTTATTTTATTTACCGCGCTTGTTCGTTTACCACGCGATGGCAACAGACGACCTGCGCGGGTCGGAACGGTTTAAGACGATGGAGCGTAAACTCTATTACGGCATCATGACGCCCAGCGTGGTGATCACCGCTTCACTAGGTATCACAATGATCATGATGCAAGGCATGGAATGGCTAGCCGCAACTCGGTGGCTGCAAATAAAACTCGTGCTCGCGGTCTTGCTGATCGCTTACCACATCTATCTTGGCGTACTCGTTAATCGATTTAAACGTGATAGCAACGCCCACAGTCACGTATTCTATCGGTGGATAAATGAATTACCCGTGTTAGCGCTAGTGATCGTGGTGTGTCTCGCGATACTTAAACCCAGCTGGTGATCGCCCTCAATCAATTTCCATCATCTCGAATTCGTCCTTCCGCGCAGAGCAGTTTGGACAAGTCCAATTTGGCGGAATGTCCTCCCACTTTGTGCCTGGCTGAATACCATCATCCGGCCACCCAAGCGCCTCATCATAGACAAGCCCGCAAATAACACACATATACTTTTTCAACAGACATCCTCACCGCAACAGCGACTATCAACCTAACGCAACCGGAATCTTGCTCATTTAATCACATTCACCCGCACTCCCGGTACAATATGCTAACGAAAACATTCTGTCCGATACCGCGAGTTGCGGGTTTAACAATGAACACATCATCAAGCTTATTCGAACAAGCAAAATCTTTTATTCCGGGCGGCGTTAACTCGCCTGTCCGCTCTTTTAAAGCGACCGGCGGTACCCCAATTTATTTCGAGCGTGGCGAGGGCGCGATACTCGAGGATGTGGAGGGCAAACCTTATGTCGACTACGTCGGCAGCTGGGGCCCCATGATTGCAGGTCACAATCATCCGGCAGTTATCGATGCAATTAATGCGCAGTTATCAAAAGGACTAGGGTTTGGCGCACCGACAGCTATCGAGACCGAACTGGCCAAGAAAGTTTGCGCACG